>NZ_JBFUES010000105.1:0-12463 GCF_056403875.1 Bradyrhizobium sp. P2_E8 | reverse complement strand
GCGTCGGACTGGTGCTTGTTGATGTCGGCAATCGCCGCGTCCAATCGGGCGCGCGGATCGAGGCCGTAGAGCTTCAGCCCGGGGTTCGCGAGATGCGTGTCGGTGATGTGGATGAATTTGAAGGGCATGGCACGCTGTCAGGACTGTTGGAGGATGGGCGCCTCTGGCAGGACGGCCCTGGACAGGCCGTTAGAGCGCGAGTGTTTCAGTTTGATGACAGCRGTTCCGGCGGGCAGAACGTGTCCACAAGGAGGCAGCCGTAGGGTGGATTAGCCGAAGGCGTAATCCACCACTGTGAGCCAACTTCAAGTTGTGCTATTTGAGGCGAATGTCGGACTATCGCCGCGCGTTCGTCAGCGCAGGATTGTTTCCTGCGGATTGGGGCGGCGACGCCCAGTTCATCGGCGAGTTTGGAGAACGGGGATGAGCCGGTTGGCGGATTACGCCTTCGGCTAATCCAGCCTACGCACCGAGCTTGTCGCTCACGTCCCGCAAAACGTCTGCAGCACGCGCTGATCCGGCAGCGGCGGATCGGCGTAGGCGGCATAGTCCGGCTGGTCCTCGTAGGGCCTCGCCAGCACCTTCACCAATTCCTCGAACGGCGCGTAGTCGTCGTTGTTGACGGCGGCCTGGATCACGGCCTCGACGCGATGGTTGCGCGGGATGAAGATCGGGTTGACGGCGTTCATGGCGGTCTGCCGCTCGGCGGCGGATTGCGGCTCGGCCGCGAGACGCTCGCGCCAGCGCCGGGCCCATTCATCGAAGGCTGCGGGGTCCATGAACTCTGCGCGCGCGTCGTCCGCGGCCGGATCGCCTGCGACATCGCCGAGCCTGCGGAAGGTGAGGGTGAAGTCGGCCTGGTTCTTCGCCATGGCGTCGAGCAGGTCCTGGATCAGGGCCTCGTCGCCGTCGCGCTCGGTGAACAGGCCGACCTTCTTGCGCAGGCCCGCCTGATAGGCCTTGCTGAAGGTCTCGGGGAATGCGCCRAGAATCTCCTGCGCCTGCTCGACCGCCTTGTCCTGCTCTTCGCCGAACAGCGGCAGCAGGCACTCGGCGAGCCGCGTCAGGTTCCACAGCGCGATGCGCGGCTGGTTGGCATAGGCATAGCGGCCCATCTCGTCGATCGAGGAAAACACCTGCGCGGGGTTGTAGGCRTCCATGAAGGCGCAGGGGCCGTAATCGATGGTCTCGCCCGAGATCGAGGAGTTGTCGGTGTTCATCACGCCATGGATGAAGCCGACCAATAGCCAGCGCGCGACGAGCTCGGCCTGGCGCGCGACGACGCCGGCAAGCAGCGCGTGATACGGCCGCTCGGTGCCTGATAGCTCTGGGTAGTGGCGGGCGATGACGTGATCGGCGAGCCGGCGGATCGCATCGGTGTCACGGCGGACGGCAAAGAACTGGAAGGTGCCGACGCGGATGTGGCTCGAGGCGACGCGGGTCAGCACCGCGCCGGGCAGTGCGGTCTCGCGGATGACGTGTTCGCCGGTGACGACGGCGGCAAGCGAGCGTGTGGTCGGAATGCCCAGCGCGTACATCGCTTCGCTGACGATGTATTCGCGTAAGACGGGCCCGAGCGCGGCGCGGCCGTCGCCGCGGCGGGAGAACGGGGTGGGGCCCGAGCCCTTGAGCTGGATGTCGCGGCGGACGCCGTCCCTATCGATGACCTCGCCGAGCAGGATCGCCCTTCCGTCGCCGAGCTGGGGCACGAACTGCCCGAACTGGTGGCCGGCATAGGCCATGGCGATGGGGTCGGCTCCATCAGGAACCGTCTTCCCGGCCAGGATTTCGGCGCCCTCGGGGGTCTCCAAGGGGGCCGGATCGAGCCCGAGCTGGACCGCCAAGGGCCGGTTCAGCTTGATCAGCCGGGGGGCAGCAACAGGGGTCGGTGCGACGCGGGCGAAGAAGCTGTCCGGCAGCGCCGAATAGGAGTTCTGGAAGGGGAAATGGACGGTCATGGAGGTAAAGATAGGCGGAGAACGCCTGATGGCAAAGGCTTGAGGCCCAATCGGCCCAAAATGGGCCTTCCGGGCCCAAAACAGCCCGTTCCGTTGGTTGCCGCCTTGGGCCTCGTCGGGTAAACCCTGCCGCAACTTTCGGACCGGCCACCTCAGCCGTTCGATTCGCTTCCTCCGACACTGATTTTGGGACGACCATGCATCGCTACCGGTCACATACATGCGGCGCGCTCCGCGAGAGCAACATTGGCGAGACGATCCGCCTCTCGGGCTGGGTCCATCGCGTTCGCGACCATGGCGGCGTGCTGTTCATCGACCTGCGCGATCATTACGGCCTGACCCAGTGCGTGGTCGACCCGGACTCGCCGGCGTTCTCGCTGGCCGAAAAGCTGCGCTCGGAATTCGTCGTCAAGATGGACGGCAAGGTCCGTCGCCGCCCTGAAGGCACCGACAATGACGATCTGCCGACCGGCAAGATCGAGATCTATGTCAGCGAGATCGAGGTGCTGGGCCCCGCCGGCGACCTGCCGCTGCCGGTGTTTGGCGACCAGGAATATCCTGAAGACATCCGCCTGAAGTACCGCTTCCTCGATTTGCGCCGCGAGAAGCTGCACCAGAACATCATGACGCGCGTCGAAATCATCAAGTCGATGCGCAGGCGCATGGAGGGGCAGGGCTTCTTCGAGTTCAACACCCCGATCCTGACCGCGTCCTCGCCGGAGGGCGCGCGCGACTTCCTGGTGCCCTCGCGCATCCATCCCGGCAAGTTCTACGCGCTGCCGCAGGCGCCGCAGCAGTACAAGCAGCTGCTGATGATGTCGGGCTTCGACCGCTACTTCCAGATCGCGCCGTGCTTCCGCGACGAGGACCCGCGCGCCGACCGCCTGCCGGGCGAGTTCTACCAGCTCGACGTCGAGATGAGCTTCGTCACGCAGGAAGACGTGTTCGCGGCGATGGAGCCCGTGATCACCGGCGTGTTCGAGGAGTTCGCCAAGGGCAAGCCGGTGAGCCAGAACTGGCGCCGGATTCCGTTCGCCGAAGCGCTGCGCAAATACGGCAGCGACAAGCCGGACCTGCGCAACCCCATCGAGATGCAGGACGTCTCCGAGCACTTCCGCGGCTCCGGCTTCAAGGTGTTCGCGCGCATGCTCGAAGACCCCAAGAACCAGGTCTGGGCGATCCCGGCACCGGGCGGCGGCAGCCGCGCCTTCTGCGACCGCATGAATTCGTGGGCGCAGGGCGAGGGCCAGCCGGGCCTTGGCTACATCATGTGGCGTGAGGGCGGCGAGGGCGCCGGTCCGCTTGCGAACAACATCGGGCCCGAGCGCACCGCTGCGATCCGCGCGCAGATCGGCGTCAAGGAAGGCGATGCCGCCTTCTTCGTCGCCGGTGATCCCGACAAGTTCTGGAAGTTCTCTGGTCTCGCCCGCAACAAGGTCGGCGAGGAATTGAACCTCACCGACAAGGAGCGGTTCGAGCTCGCCTGGATCGTCGACTTCCCGATGTACGAGTACAACGAGGACGACAAGAAGGTCGACTTCTCGCACAACCCGTTCTCGATGCCGCAGGGCGGCCTCGAGGCGCTGAAGGGCCAGGATCCGCTGACCATCAAGGCGTTCCAGTACGACATCACCTGCAACGGCTACGAGATCGCCTCGGGCGGCATCCGCAACCATGTTCCGGAAGCGATGGTGAAGGCGTTCGAGATCGCAGGTTACGGCGAGCAGGAAGTGGTCGAGCGCTTCGGCGGCATGTACCGCGCCTTCCAGTACGGCGCGCCGCCGCATGGCGGCATGGCCGCGGGCGTTGACCGCATCGTGATGCTGCTCTGCGGCACCACCAATCTGCGCGAGATCTCGCTGTTCCCGATGAACCAGCAGGCCATGGACCTCCTGATGGGCGCACCCTCGGAAGCCACGACCAAGCAGCTCCGCGAGCTGCATGTGCGGGTGAACCTGCCGCAGAAGTGAGCTGATCCTTCGCCTCTCCCCGCTTGGGGGGAGGGCGCAACGCATCGAAGATGCGAAGCGGGTGAGGGGGCTCTCCGCGAGTCGACCTGATTGATATGGCGTCAGGTCTCTCCACGTCGTCATTRCGAGCGCAGCGAAGCAATCCAGAATCTTTCCGCGGAGGGACTCTGGATTGCTTSGCTGCGCTCGCAATGACGCGGAGGGATTTTCGCTGGTCCAACTGCCATCCCTTGCGCAGGGATGCGGCCTACAGCCCCGTCGACGCCTCGATCCGGAATTGTGCGAGCGCGACGATCGGCTCGCTGTTCAGGACATCCATGAGCTGAAGCACCGGCACCTTGCCGAGCGGCGTCAGCTTGATGGTGAGCGTTTGCCCTGACGTCTCGACGAAGCCGGCGAAGGCATCGACCGCTGCCTTGGCGTCGAGATTGGCGGCCGCGATCTTCTCCCCCTGTGCCCGGATCATCTCGACGATGGCGCCGCGCGCGGCGTCGCGGCTGACATTCTGCATGCGCGAAAACTGCGCTACGACCAGATCGACGACGCCGCTGTCGCGCAAGGAGAGCTCGATCGCGCCGGCTTCGATCTGTCCGGCCTGACTCATGGCCTGCACCGCGTCGGCCGTGAACACGCCGCGCGGCACGTTGGCGAGTGCGAGGCGGAGCTGCGCCCTGGCGAGGTTGCCGAGGTCGATGGTGGCCGGCGCGAGCGCCAGCGCGCCGGAGGACTCCGTCCAGGCCGCGCCGAGATCGAGGTTGATTGCCAGCTTGTCGATGCCGGCCATCGTCAGCGGCAGCTGCGTGGGATTGGCCGGATCGGTGGGGGCGACCATCTTCACGACCAGGTTGGCCTTGCTCGGGATCGACCCGACCAGCTGGCCCCAGTTCAGGCTGATCGTGTCGATGGTGACGAGCTGCCGCGTGTTCTTGTAGGGCGAGACCACGCCTTTGATCTCGGCGCCTTCGAGCACCTGGAACAGGCCCAGCATCTGTTCGGGCGAGGGCGCCTGCCCGGGAGTGGTGAGGCTCGCGGCCCAACGCATCAGGTTGGCGAGGCTGAGTGATTTGAGCGCGAAGCGCTCCATCTTCACTTGGCCTTGCGGCGTCGGCGCATCGAGGCCTTCGAGCGCGAACTCACCCTCCTGGTACCTGATCGCCCTCAGCCGGGGCGTCCCTTGCGGGGTCGTCACCGACATGGTGCCGATCTCGATCTTGCCGACGCGAAGGCCRTCATAGAGGCCGGCGAGCTTCTCCATCATCTCGCGCGATTGCGCCGGGGTCGGCTGAACGTAGCGGTCCGTCGGCAGCAGTGCGAGAATCTCGGCCGGCCGGAATTTCGACGGCCGGACCGCGATATCGGCGATCGCGATGCCATCGACCTGCATCCGCATGCCCTGCGTCGACGTCGCCACATAAGTGCCGCTCGACATTTGTCCGTAAACGCGATGGTAGCTGTCGTCGCTCGCCTTCTGCGGATCGAGGGCGGCGGCGATTGCGGTCGAGTCGAATTCATTGATGATGATGTCGGACATCTCGCCGGACAGTTTGACCGCCTTGCCGGCCTGCTCCACGTTGATCGTGAAGGCGGCGCGGTCGGCCTTCATCGCGTCGACCTTGCCCTTGCCGAGCTTCTGGATCGCCAGACCCGAATAGACGACCTCGCCGCTGCCGGCAGCGCCTTTGCCGGCATCGAAGGCGACAGTGAGGGTCGGGGCCGCGATTGAAGATGCGGTCACGCTCGCATATTGATCGAGCACAAATCGGTACAAGTCGATCAGGGAGCCTGACGCCGGCGCATTCTGGGCGTGAACAGGGCCCGCGTAATCCCGCACGATCATCTGCGGGACCTTGTAGGAGGTCTTCAGCTTCCCGGGGCCGACCTCGTCCAGCGCGACCTCGAAACCGGAGATCTCGATGCTGGCGGCTGCAAAGCGGGTCTCATCGGCCTGGCGGACGCCCACACCCTTGATGCCGGCGATCTTGACGTGCGCCTGCGGCTGCCCGGCGGGATCGACTGCGATGTCCTCGATCGTCAGCGTCCGGCTCGTCACGTCGAACGCCACCCTGCCGTGGGTTGCCTTGCCGCCCTGGCTGCGGATCCGGTCGAAGACGGCCTCGATCTCCGCGGTGGCGCGATGCCTGGCATAGAGGTCGAAGCCGATCCATCCGCCCGCGGCGAGCACGGCGAGTGCGATCAGGCCGATCAGGATCCGCTTCATTCCCAGCTCCAGTTGCTCGTTTTGCACTGCGCAACCTGCCATATTCGCAAAGCCCGGGGCGGTCCAGGGAAAGCTATGGTTTTCAATTATTTGACCGCGCGGCCTGTTGATGGGGGCGGAATCGGATGTTGCCACCGGGGCGCCGGCCGTGCTTCATCCCGTTTCCATGACCCGGAATACCGCAACCCGCGACAGACCGGTCAGGACAACGTAGTTTGAGGCCGGTAACGCGAGGCAAGACCGCATGTCGTCCTATTCTGATGACCTCCACCAGGCGGCGCTCGCCTATCATCGTCTGCCGCGCCCCGGCAAGCTCGAGATCCAGGCGACCAAGCCGCTTGCCAACCAGCGCGATCTCGCGCTTGCCTATTCCCCGGGCGTTGCGGCTGCCTGCACCGAGATCGCCAAGAACCCCGCCGAGGCCGCGACGCTGACCACCCGCGCCAATCTGGTCGCCGTGGTCTCGAACGGCACCGCGGTGCTCGGCCTCGGCAATATCGGCCCGCTGGCCTCCAAGCCCGTGATGGAGGGCAAGGCGGTTCTGTTCAAGAAGTTTGCCGGCATCGACGTGTTCGACATCGAGATCGCCGCCGACACCATCGACCGGGTGGTCGAGACCGTGGCGGCGCTCGAGCCGACTTTCGGTGGCATCAATCTCGAGGACATCCGCGGGCCGGAGTGCTTCGAGATCGAGGCGCGGCTGAAGGAGCGCATGAAGATCCCGGTCTTCCATGACGACCAGCACGGCACCGCCATCATCGTCGCCRCCGCCATTACCAACGGCCTCAGGCTGAACGGCAAGAAGCTCTCGGACGTCAAGATCGTGGCCTCGGGGGCAGGGGCCGCGGCCATCGCGACGCTCAATCTTCTGGTGTCGATGGGCGCGCAGCGCAAGAATATCTGGGTCTGCGACATCGACGGCCTCGTGCATGAGGGCCGCAACACCTCGATGGACCGCTGGAAGGCGGTCTATGCGCAGAAGACCGACAAGCGCACCCTTGCCGACGTCATCGGCGGCGCGGACATCTTCATCGGGCTGTCGGCACCGGGCGTGCTCAAGCCTGAGATGTGCAAGGCGATGGGCGACAAGCCCCTCATCATGGCGCTCGCAAATCCCACGCCCGAAATCATGCCGGAGGAAGCGCGGAAGGTGCGCCCCGACGCCATGATCTGCACCGGCCGCTCGGACTATCCGAACCAGGTCAACAACGTCCTGTGCTTTCCCTTCATCTTCCGCGGCGCACTCGACGTCGGTGCCAGCGCCATCAACGAGGAGATGAAGCACGCCGCCGTCGAGGCCATCGCGCAGCTCGCCCGCGAGGCGCCGTCGGATGCGGTGGCGCAAGGGGTCGACACCGGCGAGATGGGCGGCTTCGGTCCGGGCTCGCTTATTCCGAGCCCGTTCGATCCACGGCTGATCCTGCGCGTGGCGCCGGCTGTTGCGAAGGCCGCAATGGAGTCGGGCGTCGCGACGCGTCCCATCACCAATTTCGACGAATATGCCGCGCAGCTCATGCGCTTCGCCTTCCGCTCCGGCCTCGTCATGAAGCCGATGTTCGCCAAGGCCAAGACTCAGCCGGTGCGCGTGATCTACGCCGAGGGCGAGGACGAACGCGTGCTGCGCGCCACGCAGGTGGTGCTGGAGGAGAAGCTGGCGACGCCGATCCTGGTCGGTCGTCCGTCCGTGGTGGAGGCGCGCATCAAGCGCTTCGGCCTGTCGATCAAGGCCGGCAAGGATTTCGACCTCGTCAATCCCGAGGACGATCCGCGCTACCGATCCTACGTGCAGTCCTATGTCGAGGTCGCCGGCCGCCGCGGCGTGACGCCGGATGCGGCGCGCACGGTGGTGCGCACCAACAATACCGTCATCGCCGCCCTCGCGGTGACGCGCGGGGAGGCGGATGCGATGCTCTGCGGCGTCGAGGGCCGCTACATGAGCCATCTGCGCCATGTCCGCGAGATCGTCGGCTTCTCGCCGGGCATCAGCGACTATGCGGCGCTGGCGCTGCTGATCACCAGCAAGGGCGCCTTCTTCATCGCCGACACGCAGGTTCGCCCCAATCCGAGCGCGGAAGAACTCGCCGAGATCGCCTCGCTCGCGGCGGTCCACGTCCAGCGCTTCAACATCAAGCCGAAGATCGCCTTCGTCTCGCATTCCGATTTCGGCAGCTACGACACCGAATCCTCGCGCAAGATGCGGCGGGCGACCCAGCTCCTGAAGGACAAGCATCCGGAGATCGAGGCCGACGGCGAGATGCAGGGCGATACCGCGCTCTCGGCCGCTGCGCGCAGGATGGTGCTGCCGCACTCCAAGCTCGAGGGCGAGGCCAACATCATGATCATGCCGACCCTCGACACCGCCAACGTCGCCTATCAGATGATCAAGTCGCTCGCGGACGCGCTGCCCGTCGGCCCGATCCTGATCGGCCCGGCGCGCCCGGCGCACATCCTCACCCCCTCGGTGACCGCGCGCGGCATCCTCAACATGACCGCAGTCGCCGTCGTGGAAGCGCAGGAGCGCGCGGCGCGCCAGCAGCCGACGTTGTTTACGTAGGATTGACGTTCCGCGAACTCGTCATGCCCGGGCTGGTCCCGGGCATCCACGTTCCTTGTCCGGCGAGCTAAGTCGTGGATGGCCGGGTCAAGCCCGGGCATGACGTCGAGATCGTTGTGCCAATCGCGCCGCCCTCGATTCGATTCCGCGAGGGAGCGCCTACGAATGGCGCGCGGCCAGCTTTGAATTACTCGCAGTTTTCCATTTCCCCGTTTGTAAACCGGCGAACGACTCTTCATAATCGTTCGGGACTTTCGTCCAGGTTCCGATTTTAGAAAGCCTGAGCCAAGAGGCCGATCATGCCAGCGTTCGTGACTTTCGGGCGAATTCTGTTTGCCGTGCTGTTCATCTACACGGGCGCAACAAAGCTGTTCGCCATCCAGGCGACCGCCGATTTCATCGCCACCAAGGTCGTGGTGCCTGAAATCATCGCGCCTTACGCCAAGCAGATCGAGACGGCGAGCGCCATGACGACGCCGCAACTGCTGGCCATCGCGGTCGGCGCGCTCGAGGTCATCGCCGGCTTGATGATCGCGCTGAACTTCGGCGCGCGGTTCTTTGCCATGCTGCTGATCATCTACGTCGCGGTCGCGACCGTGCTGTTCTACGATTTCTGGAATCTGGCGCCGCCCGACAACGCCAAGATGCTGGTCGACGCGCTGAAGAATCTCTCGATCATCGGGGCGCTCTGCATGATCATCGGCTATGGCCGCACCACGCGCCCGGCCGAGGCGGCGTACGGGGACGTGTAGCCGCCGGGCTTCCAGAACGGCTTCGGGTGCCGCTCGCGTGAACCCTCGTTCACAGATTATGGCTTTGATATCACAGCGCTTCCACATAATCGTGGCCGCCATGGAATGCACGCATGTCCCGACTTGTCGGACTGTGTTTGAGCCGAATACTACCGGTCGCGGTCGAATAGGGCCGGCGCAGTTCGGGGCGATCGGGGGCGGACTTGGTTCATTCGAGGCGACGGGTGGCTGCGCGTGCGGCTGCGGTTCTGGGCGTAACGTTGGGTCCGACGTTTGCCGTCGTGCAATCTTCTGCGGCCGATCTTCCCGTAAAGGCGCGGCCGCTAGCCGCGCCCGTGGCGAACTGGACCCAATTCTACATCGGCGCTGGACTCGGCTTCGACTTCGCGACCGGCCGGTCAAACCTGACACCGGTCGGCGGCGGCCCGGACTTGTTCAATCTCGACGGCTTGCAGGGCGCCGATCTCGGGCTGTCTGCTTTCGCCGGATTTGACGTCCAGGTTGCGCCGCGGGTAGTGGTCGGCGGTTTCGTCGATTACGATTGGTCGCGCCAGAGAACGACGGCCAGTGCGACGAGCACTTTTTTTGGCCAGAGCCTGAGCGCTGCGCTGCCGTCGTTGGACCAGGGCTGGACGATCGGCGGCCGTGCAGGATTTCTGGTGACGCCCGATATCCTGCTCTATGGCCTCGCCGGCTACAGCGAGATGCGGATCAACAACTGGAACCTCAACTACGTGATCCTCGGCGGAGGCCCCTCGTTCACCGTGCAGGAATCGGCGCTGACGTCGCACGGTTACACGGTCGGCGCCGGCGCGGAGTATCGCCTCGCCAATAACGTCTCGCTGCGCAGCGAATACCGCTACGTCGCGCTTGGCCGTAATACGACTGTCGATCCACTCGGCGCGGTCTGGACCGCCGACCTCTCCGAGCATGTGGTCAGGATCGGCGCGGCCTATCGCTTCGGCCAGTTCGGCGGACCTGCGACTGCATCGGCGACGCCGGCGCTGACTCCCACATGGACGGGCGTCTACGTCGGTGCGGGCATCGGGGGCGATGTCATCACGCCCCATGTCGCGGGCTCGTTCGCCGGCGTGCTGGATTTCAACGCGTCCGGTCTCGGCGGCGCCGATGTCGGCGGCACCTTCACGATCGGCTACGATCGCCAGATCGCCCCGAGATGGGTTGTCGGCGCATTCGGGCTGATCGATGCCGGGACGAATGGCGGCGCCAAGGTCACTGCATCGACCGGAGGAGCTGGTGTCGCGATCTCGTCGGATCTCGCTGCGGTGAAGTGGGGTTGGACCGTTGGCGGACGCGTCGGCTATCTCGTAGCGCCGGAGACGCTCGTCTACCTGCTCGGCGGCTACAGCGGAACGACCGCGCAATCGATCTCGTACGATTTTCTCGGATTTCCCGGCACCGCTCCGACGCGGGAATATCACGGCGCGACGTTCGGCGGCGGCTTCGAGCGCTTCTTCACCGACAGCATTTCGGCCCGGGCCGAATATCGCGTCACGCATCTCGGCGCGAGGGACGATCTGGCGTCTGATTTCATGACCAGCCTGAGCGCAGGCGGCACAGTGCACACGCTGCGCGGTGTGCTGGCCTATCACTTGCCGACGCCGTAGGGCAGGCCTGCGCTAGCCGCGCCGCCACGGCGTCACCGTGACGTCATGCGCCGCGTCGAGCAGGAACGGCGCGCCCGGCTTCATCCCGTGTGACGCCAGCACCTCGTGCGGCGTCCGCTCCGGCACGCCGACAAAACAGCCTTCGCCGCCGGGCAGGCGCAGATGCGGGGCCTCCGACAGCCAGAACGTGTCGTAACGGTCCATGAACATGTCGAACACGACGGGACCGCCGATGATCGCGACCAGGCCGGAGGCGACATCGGCGAAGGCGCAGGCCTCTTCGAAGCTCGCGTGATCCGGATTCCACAATGTCGCGTTCGGCATCTCCGGATCGACGGTGAGCGCCTTGATCTTGCGGGTCGTGATCAGCCGCTTGCGCTTCGGAGAGTTTGGCTGCTGCTCGTGCGAGTGCCGGCCGTGCACGATCAGCGCGGCGCGATCGAGCGCCTGCTCGAAGAACAGCTTGTCGCCTTCGAACTTCAGGGTGTCAGGCATGACATGGCTCGCGTCGGCGAGCATGCCGTCCGCGGAGACGATGACGTAGCCTTCGATGCGGAAGGGCAAGGGCGCGGCTATTCGGAGACCGTCGTCACCACGCTGTTGACCGGCCGGTTGCTGACCGTCGGCAGCTTGATGTCCTTGAGCAGCTCCTGGTCGTACTCCGGTAGCGTCGACGCCGGGAACTTGGAGCGCATCGCCACCACCTTGTAGCCGCCCGCCTTCAGGCGCTTGAGGAGCTCGGGCAGAGCTTCTGCCGTATGCTTCTGAAAGTCGTGCATCAGGACGATGCCCTTGCCCTTGCCGTCGAGCTTCTTCATCACGGTCTCGACCACCTTCTCGGGCTTGGAGGCCTTGAAGTCGAAGGAGTCGATGTCGCAGGAAAAGATCGCCGTGTTGCGGTTGCCGAGATAGGTGACCATCTCCGGCGGATGCTGGAGTGCCGGGAAGCGGAAGAACGGCGAGGGCGAGATGCCGCCGAGCGCCCACTTCACCGCCGAAAGGCCCTTCTCGATTTCTTCCTTGCGCTGCGCTTCCGTGAGCTTCTTGTTGTTGAGATTGGCGTGCGACCAGGTGTGGGTGCCCACGGTGTGGCCGGCCGCGTAGACCTGCTTGAGGATCTCCGGCTCATAGGTCGYGTGCTTGCCGATCGAGAAGAAGATGCCGGTGGTGCATTCATCGGCGAGTGCCTTCAGCACGGCGGGCGTGTTCTTCGGCCAGGGGCCGTCGTCGAAGGTCAACACCACCTCCTTGTCGCGCAGGAAGTCGAGCTCCTTGAAGTGCTCGAAGCCGAAGCCTGGACCGCCTGTCGTGTCGATCTCGACGGTGCGGGCGACCCCGAGCGCGCCAGGCGTGTTGCAGGCCGCGCGCGCGGGCTGCGGCGCC
>NZ_JBFUES010000104.1:0-12525 GCF_056403875.1 Bradyrhizobium sp. P2_E8 | reverse complement strand
GCGATCGACGGCCGGCGCGGGGATTGTCGATCCGTTGATGCGGCGGGCTTCTTCCGCAAACCATTTGACGAAGGATGCCCCGTAACGGATCTCTCCGCGCGCTTCAGCAAGCGGCTTGCCCTGTTCCAGCGTCAGCAGAAGCGCCAAATCCTGCTCATGCCGACGCATGAGCTCATACCAGCGCTCCAGCAGCGCAGCGCGCTCTGCATGAGACTTTGTCTTCCAATGCTTAAACGCTGCGGCCGCGACGTCGATCGCTGCCCTGGTCTCGTCTCGGCCCATGTCGGGGATGGTGCCAAGCACTTTCTGGCTCGCAGGATCGATGACATCAACGGTGGATTTCGTGCTCGCATCTCGCCAATTGCCGCCGATCAGCGCTTGCTGGCGAAACAGATCCTTGTCCTTCAATGCAATCATGGGCTTGCTCCTTGCCTTCGGGCCTGCCCCGCCATCACTGCCTGGATTTGCGATTGGCGAGGCGAAGCCGTCTCATGCGAGCAGTACAGGACCGCGCGCCGCATTTTTCGTTGAGAATGAAGTGACTGACCGCGTTGAATCTGGTCATACGCGACCTCGAAAGTCGAATATTCTGAGGGCCGCTTGATCGTGCTGCCCTCAGCATCGTCTCAGTCATAATGGCAGACGTAGATCTTTCGTACCGTCTCGATCGTCCGCCAGACCCCGACGAAGCCAGGTTTCATGGCAAAGCTGTCGCCGGCGCGGTACCTCCGAGTCTCACCACCCTTTTCCTCGATTTCGATGAGGCCCGAGAGAATGTGGCAGAACTCGAAGGTGGTGCCCTTGATGGAATGGGTCTCGCCCGGCGTTGCTTCCCAGACACCGGTCAGCACCTTCTCACCTTTCGAGGCGTCCTGGGCCCAGGTCTTGAAGGATGGATTGCCAGAAATGAGGCGTTCCGGTGCAGGCAAGGCGGTCTTCGGTGCGAAGTCCGGATTGGTGTCGATGGTGACCAGAAGTGACATGGCATTTTCCTGTTAGTAGCCGAGTGTTCGATCGACAAGGCCGATCGGATTTCGTCCAGCGCGGTGGAGCCGGATGTTCTCTATGACCGATTGTGCTGCCGTATGCGGTTGCGTCACGGACGCGATATGCGGCGTGATAATCACCTTGGGATGGGACCAGAGTGGATGGCTCTCCGGCAGTGGCTCGGGATCGGTAACGTCAAGCATGGCCGCTGTCAGATGCCCGCTGTCGAGCGCCTCGATCAGTGCGCCCTGATCAAGCTGCGGGCCGCGGCCGACATGCAGCAGCTTCGCTCCCGCCGGCAAAAGCGAGAAGAGCCTTGCGTTCAGGAGGCCRCTTGTTTGCTCCGTCAGGGGAAGAAGACAGACGAGGACATCCGTTCCTTGCAGGAAACTGCCAAGCTGATCTGCGCCATGGAAGCAGGTGACACCCTCGATCACCTTCTTGCTTCGGCTCCACGCGGCAAGGGGAAATCGAAACGGTTTCAAGCGGTCGATCGCAGCTTGTGCCAGCATGCCAAGGCCGAGGAAGCCAACACGCCGATCAGTCGCCTGGGACGTTGCCAGCGCTTGCCAAACGCCCCTTCTCTGCTGCTCCCGATAAGCCAGCATCTCGCGATGCAGCGTCAGCACCCCGAGGACGACATATTCCTGCATCATGCGTATGATGCCATCCTCGACCATGCGCACGAGCTTCACGTGGCTGGGTATGGTTTCCGGCTTGAACTGATCGACCCCGGCGCCGATGGAAAAGAGCACTTCCAGATTACGAAAGCGCGAGACATCGTCTGGCACGTTCCAGGTCAGCAGGTACCGTATCTTTTCCGGATCGATAGCTTCGCTGCAATGGTAAAATTCCAGGTCAGGGAGCTCGCACGCAAACGCCTCCCGGAAGACTGCCCCCCTGGCAGCATCAGAATTGAAAAGAAATGCCATCGATGCACGCCTCTGCCTCGCTCGGCATGTCGACGACGTCGGGAAAAGCGATTAGCCTTGCAAGACTTTCTTGGGGATTCACGGCGATCCACTCTGCCTGCACAGTTTTGCCGAACACCGGGAGGGTAGCTGCAAGCCGGAGCTTTCCATGCCGAATTGCGTTGCGATACAGGCCGAAGATTTCGAAAAGAAGGCCCAAACAGGGGAAACCTGCTGGATTTCCGTGCGATAATGCGGAGAAATACGCCCGCTACCCTATTGTGGCGGGAAAGAAAAGGCGCGATGTGCGAGAGATGGCATCCCGCGAAGGAACGGACGAGTCGAGATGGGACGAACGGTACGCGTGAAGTCCTTTGAGCTGGCCGCGAAGGACATCAACGACGTTGATGTGACGCTGCTCCACGCACTCTCGACCGGGGTTGGCTGGCCGCACCGCCCCAAGGATTGGGATTTCTTGCGCCGCGCAGGTCATGGCATCGTAGCAGTCGATGGTATTGGACGCGTCTTTGGCAGCGCCATGTGGTTCCCATATAGCTGCGAGTTCGCGACCATTGGCTTGGTGATCACATCGCCTCGAACGCAGGCGCAAGGCACCGGGCGATGGCTCATGGAGCAGGTATTCGAGCGGTGTGGCGATCGGAATTTGACCCTCAACTCGACCGACGCGGCGTACCACCTCTATCTTTCCCTGGGCTTCACGAAGGAAGCCACCGTGTATCTGTGGCAAGGAGAGGTCATGTCACCGCCCCCACCGGTGCCGGCTCTCGACGGCGAATTGAGCTCGCTGTCCACCGAGAATATCGAGGAGATCGCAGGACTCGATGAACGCGCGTTCGGGAGCAGCCGTCAGAGGCTGCTTGCATTGCTTTCCGAAGGTGCGTCAATCTGCGTCCTCCGCCGCGGCGGAGAGACCGTCGGTTATTCCATGAAGCGCGAATTCGGACGCGGTCATGTGATTGGCCCCATCGTCGCCAGCAATGATTGTGACGCGATCCATCTCACGGCCGTGCATCTCAAGGATCTCGCCGGAAGGTTCGCCCGCGTGGATACGCGGGAGCAGACGGGTCTGTTTGCGGACTTTCTTCAACAGAGCCGCCTCGGAATGAACGACACAGTCACCACCATGTCCAAGGGACGACGATTCCTGAACCGAAGGGAAAACGAGCCCTGGGTCTACGGATTGGCCGGTCACGCCTTGAGCTGAAGCTGTGAAGCGAATCGTCCGTTGAAGGTTGCCGCGCACCCCAGGGCCCGGTATGGTTTTTCTCGGCAGCGCTGGGTGGGTTGACCTTGCCGCCACTGGTCTCAACGGGCACGTGATGGCGCTTGTCCGTCGAGGCGAGCACCCGCATCCCGCCCGAGATAGCGGGCCTATCCAGATCCTCGCCGGCTTCGATTGAGCCGGCTGAGCTTGCGGTATTCGCCGCGCGAAGACCAACGCCAGCCAAAGTATCCCTCCTTCAAGCGGCCGATTGCGTTGTCGGCATCCAGCTCTTGTCCTCCTGCACCACTGCTGCCGCGGCAATCTTGGATCCGGCTGCGGGTTCGGGAGTGTTGGCATGTCCCAGTTCACGGGCCAGCACCTCGCGGTCACAGGCGTTCTCCCACAGCGAAACGGTGATGGCAGCGACACAGTTGCTGATCATGCTGGTCAGTGCCCGCGCCTCTGACATGAAACGGTCGATGCCGACGAGCAGCGCCACGCCGGTCACGGGCAGGTCCGGCATGACGGAGAGGGTCGCGACAAGCGCCACGAAGCCGCTACCGGTGACGCCGGCCGCCCCTTTGGACGTCAGCAACATCAGTCCGAGCATCGCCGCAATCTGCCCCCAAGACAGATGAATGTCGCAGGCCTGGGCGATGAAGATGGACGCCAGGGTGAGATAAATGGCGCTGCCGTCCAGATTGAAAGAGTAACCCATCGGCAGCACAAGCCCCGACACGCCTTTCCGGCACCCGAGTTGCTCCAGTTTGCGCAGCGCGCCAGGCAGCGCCGGCTCCGACGATGACGTGCCGAGCACGATCAGCAGCTCTTCCTTGAAATAGCGGATGGTCTTCAACAGGCTGAAGCCGTTCAGCCGCGCCAGCGTCCCAAGAACGACGACCACGAAGACGGAGCAGGCGATGTAGAATGTCAGGATCAGCAGTCCGAGTGAGCCAATCGAACGGATGCCATAGCGGCCCACCGTGAACGCCATAGCGCCAAAGGCGCCAAGCGGGGCAAGCTTCATGACGAAACCGAAGGCCACAAACAGCACGTGAGAGAACGAGGTGACGGCCTTGGTCACCACCACACCGTCATCACCGGCGCGGCTCAGCCCAAAGGCGATGAGGATGGAGACCAGCAGGACCGGCAGCACTTCGCCATCGGCAAACGCGCCAAAGAACGAATGCGRGATGATGTGCAGCATGAAATCCGCAAATCCGCTCGCACCAGCTTGCTTGGTGAATTTCGCGGCCACCGACGGATCGAGCGTATTGACGGACACATGCATGCCCACGCCAGGCTGGATCAGCGACACCGCGATCAGTCCGGCCAGCAGGGCGAGCACGGTCAGCAGGTAGAACAGCGCCATGGATTTCGCCAGTGTGCGGCCGACCTCGCGGGAATCACTGATGCTGTTGATGCCGCTGACGATGGTGCAGAATACGATCGGCGCAATCATCATCTTGACGAGCTTGACGAAGCCGTCTCCCAGGGGCTTCAGCGCGGCACCAAATTCAGGCCAGAGATGGCCGGTCAAGACACCCAGCACGAGGCCAATCAGCACCTGGATGTAAAGGATCCGATAGAATGGCTTTCGCGCGTCGATGCGCACAGACCCAGCCAGCGCTTGCGTGTGCATTCTCGTTTCTCCCATGGCTTTGATTTTTCTTGATGGATGAAGGCGGACCGAGTTCAGGCCGCCAGGATTGAATAAGGCACGTGCGCTCGCCGAGCGAAAACGTGACCCTGGAAAATTCGGCGGGCGGTCCGCTGCACCCGGGCCACCGGGCCGGGCTCCAGCCGAACCACGAGTTCGCCGGAGGGATGGGCGAGCGTGATCGGCACCGGCGGCGCCAGTGGTCCGACCATCTCCGCCGCGATCGTACCCGGTGTCACACAGGCCGTCGCGATCGCAACTGCGCCGGTCACAGCCAGAGCGCTATGGCAGTCGTGCGGCATGAAGTACCGCGTGTTCAACGTCGCTTCCGTCGCGGGAGCAATCAGGACCGGTTTCGGAATCACCATGGCCGCGGAATTCGGAAAGCCCATCCGACGTCCGGCCTGGACGCGCAGGCTTTCGAGCCGCGCGCGGAAGCCGCTGTCGGCGAACTCCAAAGGTGCCTCGCGGCCGGTCCATCCCAAATCCACCGCGCGGACCAGCATGACGGGCATGGCCGCGTCGATGCAGCTGACATCGATCCCTTCGATACGGTCAACCGGTCGTCCTGTCGGCAGGAGGCGGCCGGTGCGTGCGCCGGCCGCGTTGGGGAACGACAGTTCGATGGGCGCGGCCGTTCCCGGCACCCCGTCGATCCGCGCCTCCCCCTCATAGGTCACCTTCCCCCCAGGGGTGGAAACCGTGGCGTCGATCAGCTTGCCGGTGTTGACATTGTGGATGCGGACCTGGGTGCGATCTGCGGCACCGGCGACCAGACCGGCTTCGATCGCGAACGGTCCCACCGCTGCCAGCATATTCCCACAGTTCGGCGACGTGTCGACGATCCCTTCGCGCACTCTGACCTGAGCGAAAAGGTAGTCGACATCGGCGCCGGGCACCGATGCCGGTCTGATGATCGCGACCTTGTTGATGACGGCATTGCCGCCCCCGATTCCATCGATGCCCAGATCGTGCCCGCCCCCCATCACCGACAACAGGACCGCATCGCGCGCCCTGGGATCGGCCGGGAGATCGCTGGCCAGGAAAAACGGCCCGCGCGAGGTTCCGCCGCGCATGACCACACAGGGAATGGCAATCTGATCGTTCATTGGAGCTCTTCCGTTCGGCGACATCGAACAGAACATGGGCTCTTGCAACTCTTCTGTAAAATGCAAATATCTGAAGTATTAATGCGTCATACGACATAATGGGAGCCAGCCATGAACGCAGAACTGCTCGACCTCAAGGCGTTCATTACCGTCGCGGAGACTGGAAGCTTTGTCCGCACCGCCAAGGCGCTGAACCTGTCGCAACCGGCGCTCAGCCGACGCATTCAGAAGCTGGAAGAAAGCCTCGGTGCGCCGTTGCTCGAACGCTCGACGCGTCACGTCAATCTCACCATGACCGGCCGCGACTTTCTGCCGAAGGTGCGCCGTCTCATCGACGAGTTCGAGACCTCGGTGCTCGCCATCCATGATATCGGCGCGCGAAGTTCAGGCCTGGTCTCTGTTGCTGCGGTGCCGACGGCGGTGTTTTATTTCCTGCCGCGTGCGATCGGCCGGTTTGCCGAGGCGTATCCGCGTATTCGCATCCGGGTTCTGGACATCGGGGCCAATGAGGGATTGGAAGCGGTCGCTCGCGGAGAAGCCGACTTCGGCATCAATTTCATCGGTGCTTCGCATGCCGAAATCGAATTCGAGAAACTGGTTGAAGATCCGTTCGTCCTGGCCTGCCGCCACGACCATCCGTTGGCATCGCGTAAACAGGTAAGCTGGTCGGAGATCGTGTCGCACCGGGTTATTACCGTCGGTCGCAACAGTGGCAACCGCGCGTTGATCGACAACGCGCTGGCGCGACACGGCCTGCAACTGAACTGGTCCTATGAAGTTGCTCACCTCTCCGGCTCGCTCGGTCTCGTCGAAGCGGGACTGGGCATCGCCGTACTGCCGAGGCTCGCGACGCCGGCCGCCGGCCATCCGATCATTCACACCGTCAGGTTGACCGAGCCGGAGGTGTCGCGGACGATCGGAATCGTGCGCAGGCGCGGGTCGACGCTATCCCCTCATGCCAGCCAGTTACTCAAGATGCTCCTCGAGGCATGGCGCTCTCCTTCACGGGCGACCAGTCGAGACAGGCCGCGGCAGCGCTCCTGAGGCTTCAATCGCTCCATGCCACGCGCAAGCTGGTGAAGGCCGGGCTGATCGAAACCGAGGGATCCTCGTCGCGCAAGGAAACGTGCTATCGCACGACCAAGATGGGCCGTTCCGTCACCGAAGCCTATGCGGACTTGCGCGCCGCGACGCTGCCGCCGATGCTGGAGGCACTCGACGGCAGGGCGGAAAAATCGGAATCCGCAGGCAGCCATCTTGAGCTGGTGGCGAGCATCTATGCCCAGGCGGCGCAAGTTGCGATCACGCGACGACATCAGCCTTAGCGGCCACGCTTACGCTGCTCGGCGCGAAGAGTTACGCTTCGGGACATGGTTAGCGGCCCCAAGAAACATCAGGACCTTCTCACCTTCGCCTGTGCGATCCACGTCACGTCCGCGCTCGACGGGATCGTGCTGAGACAGCCGGACCGGCAGTTCTGATTTTTCCGATGCGGTGGCGGCGACCAACGCGGCACCTCCAGCAGGGGAGAGAATCATGGGACATCCAAAATCGACGCTCGCACTGGCTGCGAGCCTGATGGGCGGCGCGGCAAGCGTATCGGCGGGCTGGGGCGAGTTGTCCGATTTGTTCGCTGCACTACGCCAATTTGCGACAGCCGCCTGACGGGACCTGCTCGAGTGGGCCTGCGCGATGTATGTTGTGCTGGAAGCTAAGAAAGCYGCAACATGTTCGATGAAACACCACGCCTTTAGTTCATTCTCTATGCGGCTTCCGAACTCCGTTTCCAAACGGCCCCGAAGACTGCGGGCGAGTTATCTTACCAACTCAACAGCTTGTGCTGGCTGGGGCGGGAGGAATCGAACCTCCGAATGGCGGAATCAAAACCAGCTTGATTATTCAATGATTTCAAAGCGCGCTTGGAAAGAAGCGCAGAATTCTGCCCTGGTAATATCAATAGCTTGGCGGTTGTTTCCAAATGAAAAGGGAGCTTACGAACTTCGGACCGATATGAAATCTCCGGTTTCCGCCGCGCGTTTGACCGCGTCGATCACTGTGAGGGTTTTCAGCCCTTCGCGCCCGCTCACCACAGGATCGACCGTACCGCGGATGACTCCGCAGAAATTGGCGATCTGCAGAGCAAGCGGGTCTTCGTTCTCGTAGCTCAGCCGCTCGCGCTCAATCGGCGCCCACCAGCTGGCCTTGCTAGGATGATGCCATAGATCGAGTTGCGGAATAGCCAGCGATGCCCTCGTGCCGCCGATCTGGTAGCAACTCTCCTGCGTATGACCGTAGGCCGAGTTCTCTCCGGCGGTGAATTCCCAGCTCCAAGGCGACTGGATGGTATCGGAGACATTGACCGTTCCCAACGCGCCGGAGGCGAAGTGCAGAAGGATCACCGCCGTCTCTTCAACCTCATTTCCACGCAGCCGATTGGATTGGGCAGCTTGTACCGCCACGATATCCCCACAGAGGTACCGTAGCAGGTCGACATCGTGGATGAGATTCAGGAAAACAGGACCCGCCCCTTTCTCGCGACGCCAGGCCACATCGAAATAGTCGTCCGGCTTGATCAGCCAGAACATGCCATGCACCGACACGATCTGACCCAGCCGGCCCCTATCGATCTCCGCCTTGGCGCGCTGGATCATCGGGTTGTGGCGGCGATGATGGCCTGTGAGCAGCGGCACGCCCGCCCGCTCGGAAGCTTCGACCAGGGCATGTGCAGCGACGACGTCATCCGCTAACGGCTTCTCGATGAGCGCTGGGATGCGAGCCGCGACACAATCCATGCCGTTGGCCACGTGCATCTGGTTGGGGGTGGCGACAACCACCCCTTCCGGTCGATTTCCGGAGAGCATGTCCTGAAAGGACGGAAACCAATCTACCTTCAGCGAAACCGCCAACTCTCGTGCCGCAGGCGCCGGATCGACGATCGACGACAGCATCGCCTCAGGCCACCCGAGAATGTGCTCGATATGTCGCTTGCCGATGAGACCCGCTCCCATCACCGACAGGCGGACGGCTGCACTCATGAGATGCTATCCCTTCTTCTCATCAAGCAGCTTGGCCACACGACGCAAGCCGAGCAGATAACCCTGCGTGCCAAAGCCTGCGATGACCCCATCAGCTCGTTTGGAGACAAACGAGTGGTGGCGGAATTCCTCGCGCTTGTGCACGTTGGAAATATGCACCTCGATCACGGTCCCCTCGAACGTGTTCAGCGCATCCAGGATGGCGACCGACGTATGGGTGAAAGCCGCCGGATTCATCACGATGCCGGCAGCCGTCTCACGTGCCTCGTGAATCCAATCGATCCACTCGTACTCTCGATTGGACTGATGAAAGCATAGCTCCAGTCCGAGTTCCCCAGCCAGCACTCGACAATCCCGCTCCACGTCTGCAAGCGTTTCGTGACCGTAGATGTGGGGTTGGCGCTTGCCAAGCAAATTGAGATTTGGCCCGTTGAGGACGTAGACAAGACGACTCATGAATAACCTCCGTTCAGTGATGGGCAAGGATCTCGCCAAGGAACTGTCTGGTGCGGGCATGCTGTGGATTGCGGAAGAACGCCTCGGGCGCGCCTTCTTCGATGATCTGGCCTTCAGCCATGAAGATCACACGATCGGCAACCTGGCGAGCAAAGCCCATCTCATGGGTGACGCAAATCATGGTCATGCCGTCGTTGGCGAGGCCGATCATCGTATCGAGCACCTCCTTGACCATCTCAGGATCGAGTGCCGAGGTCGGTTCGTCAAACAGCATGACCTTGGGCTGCATGCAGAGCGCACGCGCGATCGCGACGCGCTGTTGCTGACCGCCCGAAAGCTGAGCCGGATACTTCTCAGCCTGGTCACCGATGCGCACGCGCTCGAGGTATTTTCGCGCAATCGCCTCCGCCTCGGTCTTTCCGATGCGGCGCGCGCGGATGGGCGCGAGCATGCAGTTCTGCAAGACTGTCATATGCGGAAAGAGATTGAAGCTCTGAAAGACCATGCCGACGTCCTGACGTACGACATCGATAGCCTTGACGCTGTCGTCAAGCCGATGACCGTTCATCACGATGCTGCCCTGCTGGATCGGCTCGAGGCGGTTGATACAGCGGATCAGCGTCGATTTGCCCGACCCGGACGGACCGCAGAGCACGATCTTCTCGCCCCTCCGCACGGTGAGATCGACGTCGCGGAGAGCCTGGTACCCGCCATACCATTTCTGCACGCCCTTCATTTCGATCAGGATATTGTCCTGCATGGATTCGGCTCCGCTATCGGACGGCGGCCGACGCGAATCGTGCGTCGGCCGCTCGCAGTGGCTACTGAACTGTGAAGGGAACGCCGGGGACCGAGTCCGGGAAGATCGGCACGGGCGCCTTCATCCACTTGGCGTAGAAGCTGGCCAACTTGCCGTTCGACTTGATCTGGTCGATGAACTTATTGGCCGTTTCGTTCCACTCCTTGTCTCCGAGGCGGGTGCAGGCCCCGTTATACAGCGCGGTGAAGTGAAGCTTGGGCTCGAACCCAAGTTCGGGCTTTGCGGCGTTCAGACGCTGCGGGTAGAAGCTGTTTGCGCCGACAGCCTGCACCTGACCGGAGAGCAGCGCCTGGATCGTGGCCGCATCATCATCAAACCTGCGGATCTCCGTGCCTGCCGGAGCACTATTTGTGACCTGGGTATCCTGTGTGGAGGACCTCGGAACGCCGATGACGTACTTGCCCATATCGGCATTGCTGTTGATCGGGGTCGCCTGGGCAGCGACAAGCGTGATCTCGTTGGCGACATACGGCTTCGAATACTGCACCGCCTTTGCACGCTCCGGCAGCATGGCCATGGTTGCGAACAGAATGTCTACGCGACCTGTGGTCAGCGCCGGAATACGATTGGCCACCGCCAGCGGGACGAACTCGGCCTTTACGCCGAGATATTCAGCGAAGGCGCGCCCCAAATCGGCATCGATGCCATCCTGCTTCCCCGAGCTATCGACATAGCCCCAGGGAGGATTGTCGCCCTGAATACCGATGACGACGACGCCCTTCTTCTTCACGTCTTCCAACGTGCCGGCCTGCGATTTGCCTGCGACGGCGATAGCCACCAATGCCAGCAGTGCGACCCCGAGCTGGCGACGGTTGGGTGAAAACAACATGAGTATCTCCTCCTGGTGATGGCTGTTTGTGATTGAGTAGGTGCGCCGTTCCTACCTTTGACTGGCCAGAGCGAGCCTGGCCTCCATCCGGCTGCCCCACCACGACAGTGGCCAGCAGAGGATGAAATACATCGCGCCGACAACGCCGAAGACGAGCAACGGCTGGAAGGTCTGGTTCGATACGATTTGACCGGCGCGGGCGAGTTCGATGAAGCCGACGATGGCGGCGAGCGACGTGCCCTTGATGAGCTGCACGAGATAGCCGATGGTCGCCGGCAGCGAGATGCGGATTGCCTGCGGCAACACGATGTCGCGCATGCGGGACGAATAGTGCAGTCCAAGCGCCATCGCCGCCTCGGTCTGGCCACGCGGCACCGCCTGGATCGCTCCGCGCCAAATCTCACCCAGGAACGCGGAGGCATTCACGGTGAAGCCGATCGCCACCGCGACGAACGCGTCGAGCTTCAGCCCGGTTAGCGCCAATCCGTAGTACACGACGAAAAGCTGCAGCAGCAGCGGAGTGCCCTGGAATATCCCGATGTAGATGCGGGTGATCCATTCCACGCCCTTGTGACCACAGGTGCGCAGCAATGCGACGGCGAGCCCCGCCGTGCAGCCGCCTGCGAATGCGACCAGCGTGAGCAGCACCGTCCATTGCAGCCCACGCAGCAGGAAGCCGAACTCGGCAAGACCAAAATGCGGTGTCATGATCGCTCCCTCAGCGTGTCGGATATGAGAAGAAGCGGTGAGAGACGACCGCAAAGCCCAGCATCAGCAACCAGGAGATCGCGAGATAGAGGAAGGTGACGGAGAAATAGACCTCGAAGCTACGGAATGTGTCGCTTTCGATGCGCTGGGCAACCGACGTCAATTCGAAAGCCGATACCGCCGAACAGATCGACGAGGTCAGCGTCAGCATGATGAACTGACCCGTGAGCGAGGGGTAGATCGCGCGAAGCGCGGGCTTGAGCACGATGAACCGGAATACCTGTCCTTTGTGCAGGCCGAGCGCGTAGCCGGCCTCCACCTGTCCTTTATGAATGGACTGCACCCCGCCACGGATGATCTCGATGGCGTAGGCGCCGCCATTGACACCGAGTGCGATAATGGCGGTAGCGGTTGGATTGAGCTTCAATCCGGCAAGCGGCAGGGCGAAGAACAGAAAGAAAATCTGCACCAGGAAAGGTGTATTGCGCACGACCTCGACGAAACCGATCACGAGAGCACGTAACCATGCCGCCTTCGAATCGCGTGCCGCGACGCCGGCGACACCGATCACCATCGCAAGTGTCATGCCGGCAAGCGCCAGACCCATTGTACCCACGCACCCCCACAGCAGCGCGGGCATCGCATGCCAAACCACCGAGAAATCGAGCGTGTAGCCCATCTTGCGTTTCCTCTCGGGCGTTGTGCGTGCCGCTCGCCCATCGGCCAGGTGTCACCCTCCCAGGGATGCAAAAGTGGCGAAGAAGACGTCCGGATCAGGTGAGATG
>NZ_JBFUES010000103.1:0-12547 GCF_056403875.1 Bradyrhizobium sp. P2_E8 | reverse complement strand
GGATCGCTCGGGGAATATGCCATCTTGATCGAGAATACCGACACCAACCGGCACCAAGACTCCGCCCAGCCCAACTGCACCGGCGCGGATCTTCTCCGCCCAGGTCCCCATCGGAAAGAACTCAGTCACCGAAACAGAGCCCGCGATGTACGCGCTGGTCGATTCTTCCGTCGTACCTATGTGCGTGCCGATGAACTTCTTGATCTGCCCATGTTCAAACAGTTTTGCCTTTAGGAATCCGCCGCGCATTCCTGGCGTATTAGCGATCAGTGTAAGGTCGCCGATTCGCTGATCCAATAGCCATTCTATGCATTTCGCGGGTTCGCCAGCCCCGACAAACTCACCCATCATTAGCGTAATGCCAGGCTTAATCCGCTCCATGGCTGCATCCAGCCGGTGTACCTTGTTCGAATACGCCATAGCCTTACTCACTCATGCCTCGCCGATCGGGATGACATTTAGTGTGCCGCTCACGCACTACTTCCATTGCTTTTCTTCCGAAATCCAATGCTGACCCGGCAGTTGGCCAGTGCTGGTGAACGCATTTACGACGTTGGCCAGGAGCCGTGACACATTGTTGTCGAAACCGTTACATGGCAACGATTGCGCGAAGGCGATGGAGCCCGCAGAAAACACTGCGCCATTCTTGGGGGCCGTAAAATAGGTCATGTCGGCCCTTACGCGATAGTCGTATGACCCGGCCAGACCCTGATAGTGATAGTGGATGACCTCTGGGTTCACGATGAAGTTGTCTGTGTGCCCACCGGACGAGGCGACGATCTTGGTGTGCGGTGGAGTTCCAAGCGTAAGGTCGAACCGGTCAAGTGCTAAGCCAGCCGCCCCATTATAAGCAAGACCAAAGTCACCAATGATCTCGCCCTTGATCCCTTTCGTAATCCAAGACACCGTCCGGTGATAGCTGTCCGGCATGAGGCGATAGAACCGGCTTTTGCCAAAGCCGTCCGAGATAAATCCAGTTCCCACAACCTTCTGTGCTGGTCGGCCTTGCGCTCTCCACGCACCGCCCTTTTGTCCGTTGCTCGCCATGTAGTATTCGCCAGGGCGGGCTTCCCAAGCCTTCCACGAAGGGCCGAACCTCCGACATTCCATGACCCATGGCYCATCGTCGCGAAAAGCTACGCTCGTATCCAAGCCGTTGGCACCCAAATGAACGTACCGGCCTCCACCAGAAATGTAATCCTCCGTCGCATCGAGCATCCGCTCGGAATAGTATGCGGGGTGAGTACCGGTAATGACACACTTGTAGGGAGCGAGAGCCGCAACACCATCCCGGTGCAGGTCTTCATCGGTCAGAACATCGTAGTCGTAGGCCTGATGTTCAAGCCAGGCCACGATGGACAGGTCCGCAGCCAAGCCCCACGACACACCCAAGCTAGGCATCCGATGCTTTGGACGCATGTTCGTGATTGGCCTGCGATATGAGCTATAGCAGACGCCCTGACCATCATCGTGATGGTCATACATCGAAAGGCCGAACTCCTCTTGCTTATATACTTCAAGATCGACCGCTCCCATGATCGGCGGCATACCTGTTACTGGCTGAATTGTTCTGGCGTCGGTACTAAGACGCTCGTTCGCGTAAGCAATGTAGGTCGCTGTGGGAGCGAGGAAGGCGATACGCGCGGTAGGGGACTTCGGTCGGACAAAGAAGACTATGTACTCCTCACCCAACCCTTTCCCGTTCCCAGCCCGCAGACGCATTGCGTACACGCCGCTTCGCAGCGTTTCAGGTAGCTTGAGGGATCTCGCTGGACTCCATTTGCAATCGATCATTGCATCCGAGTGAAACTCAATTCCACCGTACTCTTGAGGAGCCATCCGGAAACAATCGTTGAAGCCGTCCCAGTTCCAGCCAGTCTGCGCGCGGACAGGTCGATTGTAGCCTTTGGCGTGAAGCTGATAGGGACCAACATCCGTTACAATGTCGCCGACTCCCCGATCCGTGTATCCATGGGCGGTGTTCCAATAAGCAACCAAGTGCTGGCGGGAAGGTGGCTCACCTTCTTGAAGTTCGTCGAGCTCCGCCGGACTCAAGGTCTCGGTGAACAGTCCCGGGCGATCGATCTTGCCGCAAAATGTCTGCGAGACGAAACTGCCATGCTCCGTACTCCAATCGTGCGAGCCCGCGATCAAGAACCGCGTTTCGGTCAGGTGCTGTTGGCGAATCCGAAACACTTTGGAGACGCGCGATCGGTGATCAATCAGAGCGACCTTGCCGAGCAAACTGTTGTAGCGATTTCTAACGGCCTCTTGATGAAGGGTTGCCCGCCCGGTTTTCGCATCAAATGTAGCAGCTACGAAATACCATACATGGCTGTGCAGTGGCACCTCGGCCTGCAGGTGATCTACTTCACGTCCGTCGCCTACTGTGAACTCCATTCGACCATTCTGGTCGACGCCAAGACAAAACCCGGATTTCTTGTAGTTGTCCCACCGGCTAATTACACATTGACGGCGTCCGGCCTGTGGCTTTGTCGGAAGTACAAATGCGAACAGGGTCAGGCTGCCCCTCAGCGCGAGTCTTCCGTCCGGATCAGCGACCTCGAGAAATGACCCGACCTGCGTGAATTGCTTTGAGACCTTCCAGACGCCATTGGCGTCACAGTTAATCTCTTCCTCAACCAACCCTGGGCCGGATGGATGCTCATCGCCATGGATCAGGCGCACCATTTGCGCGTGCGCAACATTCGCACCATCCGCATTGACGTAGAATTTGATCGCTTCCCCTGGCATGACCGAAATCTTGTCACTGTAGCCAAAGACCTTGATTTCAGAAGAATTATCCGTTCGATTCGACATCGCTTCCGACTGCGCAGATGAAGCTTTAACTAGATGCAGGTCGCGTGACATAGCACTGTCCCATGTTGATCAGGTTGGCACCTTCCCCAATTTCAACTCGACCTCGGTTTTCAATTCCGACGCTGGGAGTGGCCCTGGCTTGATGAAGGTATTTACAACGTTCGAAAGTAGCCGAGAGACATCGTTATCGAAATTCTTGCACGGTAACGCCTGTCCGAAACCGATCGAGCTGCATGAGAACACAGCGCCATCGTTCGGCGCCGCAAAATAGGTCATGTCGGCACGCATCCGGTAATCGTAGGAGCCGGCGAGCCCCTGATAATGATGTAAGACCATAATCGAGTGCATGATATAATTGTCATCGTGACCACCGGAGGCAGCGATTAGTTTGGTATTAGGCGGCGTACCCTTTTTCAGGTCATACACATCGAGCTCCAAGCCAGCTGCTCCCTCGTGCGCTAACCCGAAGTCACCAAAGGATTCTTTGTCAATTCCTTCGGTGACCCACGCTAAAGATGGATCGTAACTGTCCGGCATTCGGTGGAAAGGCATCGCTGTTGCAAACCCCTCGCCGACAAATCCCGTTCCGACAACTTTCTGTGGAGCTCGACCTCGTCCCCTCCACGCGGCGCCCTTCTCTCCTGTTGACGCCATGTAATGCTCACCAGCGCGAGCCTCCCATGCTTTCCAGCCCTCACCAAACTTACGGCACTCTAGGACCCACGGCTCATCATCACGGAACGCCACACTGCAGTAGTATCCGTTGCCACCTAGATAGATGTAGCGTCCGCCTCCGGCGATGTAGTCCTCGGTCGAGTCCAGCATGCGTCCCGAATAATACTCGGGGTGAGTGCCCGTAATCACGCATTTGTACGGAGCCAACGCCGCGACGCCTTCGAGGTGCAGATCCTCGTCGGTTAAAACGTCGTAGTCGAACTTCATGTGCTCAAGCCAGGCGATGACGGAGAGGTCAGCTGGGAATTGCCAAGTCGTATTCATTGACGAAATGCGATACTTGGGTCGCATATTAACAATGGGACGGCGATACGAGCTGTAGCAGACACCTTGGCCGTCCGCCCAGGAATCGTAACAGCCGTGACCAAATTGCGGATTTTTATACATCTCAATGTCGATATCTGCGAGGATTGGCGTCGAACCCGACATCGGTTGAACGATTGGYGCGTCAAAGCTGAGATGCTCATTGGCGTACGCGAGGTAGCTTGCGGTGGGAGCGAGAAATGCAACGCGTCCGGTCGGCGATCTCGGTCGCACGAAGAAAACTATGTGTTCCTCCCCCAAAGCCTTTCCGTCGCCTGCGCGCAAGCGCATCGCGTACACTCCGCTGCGAAGTGTCTCCGGCAGCTTCAATGCTTTCGTCACCTCCCATTTGCAATCGATCAACGCGTCAGCATGGAATTCAATTCCACCATATTCTTGGGGAGCCAAACGGAAGCTGTCGTTGAAGCCGCCCCAGTTCCAGCCGGTCTGCGCGCGGACAGGCCGATTGTAGCCCGTGGCGTTCAAATGATGGGGGCCGACGTCGGTGACAACGTCACCTATGCCGCGGTCAGTGTATCCGTCAGCTGTGTCCCAGTAAGCAACCAGGCCGTCCGACGGGGGCTTCTGTCCGCATCTGATCGCATCAAGCTCCTCTCGACGCAACGCCCGATCGAACAATCCGCACCTATCGATTTTTCCGCAGAACAACTGCGAGACAAAATTACCGCGTCTCTCGTGCCAATCCCGCGACCCAGCCATGAGGAACGGCGTCTCAGGCAGATTCTTCTGCCTGAACCGGAAGACTTCGGAGACATGCGACCGGTAGTCGACCGGAGCGACCTTACCGAGCAGGCTGTTGTAGCGGTTCCCGACACCTTCCTGATACAGGGCAACTCGACCTGTTTTGGCATCGAGAGTCACGGCCACGAAATACCACATCTGGGCCTGAAGCGGCACTTCAGCCTGCACGTAGTCGACCTCATCTCCTTGACCGACCCAGAATTCCAAACGCCCAGTCTTGTTGATGCCGAGACAAAAACCAAAATTTCTGTAGTTGTCCCACCTGCCGATCAATGCTTGCCGGTGTCCGACCTCGGGCAGCAGCGGATGTATGAAGGCGCACAAAGTAAGACTACCGTTGAGTGCAAGCTTGCGCTCCGCGTCCGCCACCTCAAGGAAAGATCCCACCTGTGCATACTGCTTTTTCACCTGCCAAGGACCATCGGCGCTGCAACTAACTTCTTCCTCAACGAAGCCAGGACCGTCCGGATGCTCATCGCCATGGATTAAGCGCACCAATTTCGCTTCCGCGGTATCGGTACCGTCGGCATTGACGTGGAACTGAATAACGTCCCCTGGCCGCACCGTTATCTTGTCGGCGTAACCAAATATCTTGACCTGCGCCATCGTCCTATCCTGAATTCGTATATTGTGGATGGGAGCAACCGCTATGAGCTGCGAGTGCTTCCACCTAGTTGCGCGTTGGATATTCCGCCTAGAGTGCTATGACTCGAGCAGGTCTTGGACGCGGCGCAAGAACACACCGTGGAATGCTTCGTCTGGGGTGACGTAAATCTTGTCCTCCACGACGCGAGGAGCAACGCCGCGATGGCCCGACAGCGCCACGATTCTATAAGACTTGAACGGCTCGACTACTGCGATTGCGTACTTGTCGATTTGAGGTTGCCCACGGAAGTAAATGAGCAGCCGCTCAAGCGCTTCGCTGTGTTGGCCTGATGGAGATCGCCGGTGCTCTGCGATTACCTCAGGCGACACCAAGGTCTTAAGATAATCGCGTTGCATCTTGTCGAACCGTCGCCGATACACGAGATCCTTGTCATGCACTTCGGTCGCTTCTTCGGGTAACATTTCGCCTCCCTTCTCCGCCCTCGTCGAACGGCGTTCACTTTTCTTCTTGTTTCGCCAGGCGCGAAATTGCGCCTTGATGCCAAACAAGCCATTCCGCAAATACAAAACTATGAAGAGCATGATCAGCCCGACAATAATCAGGCGAATTGGCCCGAGGGTAATCAGACCCCTGTCGAAAAACACAACGATCAGCGTGCCAACGACTGCGCCCTCTGCTCGACCAATGCCGCCGATCGCAAGCATCGCCAAACCCAACAGCACTTGATTGAAGTCAAATATTGCATACCCCACACCCGCGAAGTGGGCGACGTAGAATCCGCCGATCAAACCAAGCGCAGCAGAGGAAATCAGGAAGATCCAGATGCGGGCCTGGCGAAAGTTGACCCCAGTTGCCTCGGCAAATGCTTCGCGCTTCTCGGGGGCCATCCGCAATATTCGGCCTAGGCGGCGACCGTTGACGAACCTGTAAAGCGTCAATGCGACCAACATCAAGCCAAGGCAGGCGTAGTACCCCAGAAGCAGCGCACTGTCTTGGGACAAGTCATCCGGGATGTAGCTATCAGCACCGTACAAACCGCCAACGGCCGACCCGAAGACATTGGACGTGTAGAAGTATACTCGGCAAAGTTCATTCACCCCGAGCGTGAGGAGCGCATAGTAAAAGCCGTCCAGACGCGTTGCAGGCAGGGCGAGAATGCCGCCAAAGATCAATCCTATAACGGCTCCGATCGGCGGCAGCAGCCACCAGGGCAACCCCAAGTTTATGGACAGCCACGCCGTCAGATAGGCTGTTGTTCCAACCACCGCGTAGCTCGCCAGACTAAAGATACTGGCGCTGCCGAGAATGAGCATCCAGCAAAGACTGACTGCCGCGTAGATGCCGAAGATCGCGCCCGCGGTAAGCAACGTGCTCTGCACGCCGGCCGGCGCAACCAGCGGCGCCAAGGCGAGCAAAATCAATCCCAGCGCCCACCAGATCGGCCGTTTGTCGACGATGGTCTTCTCGGTCCGTAGCGTCTTTGGATTGAGGTCGCTCCGGATGTGCAGGACACGGCGGCGTGTCGGCCAGTATCGTAAGCGCTGCCAAGCGCGACCACCGTGACCGCCCCATTTGTGATAGTAACGGAGCCGACCAACTGGAAGCAGCGCAGTTTTCGATTTTCGAGTATCGTCCCAGACCTCCTCGTGACTGTGGAATGGGATCGTCGGCAGCTCCTCGACCGCTCCCTTTGCGGCCCACAAGTATAGAGGATTGCGCCACTTGGCTTCGCTCATTTGAGATTCCGGTTTGGCCGCGGGATGGCTCATCGATTACGCCTCCCTCGCTTTGTYGAGCATTCCGGCAAGACCTCGCGGCCGGAACATCAAGATCGTAATGATGAGCAAGAATTGCGTGATCAAAACGTATTGCCCACCTATATAGACAGACGTGACCGCTTCAGCGAAGGCGAGTATTGTCGCGGCTATGACAGCGCCTTGAACACTTCCGAGCCCGCCCAGCAGCGCAATGCTCACGCCCTTGATCATCGGCATTATCCCGCCGAAGGGAGAGACGTAGTATGTCTGCGACAGCAAAACGGCCGCCAAGCCGGCTAAGCCTCCGGTGATTGCCATGACGTAGAAAGCCGTTCGCCGTACGCCGATCCCGACGATCGATGCGGCATGGGGATTCATCATCATCGCGCGGATCTCAAGGCCGCGCCGGCTCGATCGCATCCACTTCAAGACCGCCACAAGCATCAGGACGGACAACAACACATTGCCGACGATGTCCGAGGTCAAGACCATTCCCAAGAATTTTATCTGCCAGCTGCCAAAGACTTCTGGCAGATTTCTCGCGTAGGGCCCGAACCACCACAGCAGCGCCTGCGCGCCCAGCAGACTGATTGCGAGCGTGGCCACCAACCCTCTTACCGGGTAGTTGGGCTTATCGTGAATAGGAATGAACGCCAGCGCACAGACAATTACGCCTGCAAGCGCGCCCGATAGAATTCCTCCGGCAAGGAGCGCCGGTCCCCACGACGAAATGTGCTGAGCCACTAGCCACGAACCGTACCCGCCGAACGAAAAGATAATGCCGTAGGCGAGGTTGAGAAGGCCAAGGCTCGACCAAGTGATCGAGATTCCTATGCCTAACGTGCCGTAAATGCATGCCAGTAGAATGGTCGAGCTGATCAGAAACCAGAGATCCATGACTTATGCCCTTCGATGACCGTGCAGCGCTAGCGCGGCAGATGCTTCGCCTTTCAGCTTGCCTGCGTGCATACCAATGATGCGGTCTACTCGACCTTCAAGCACAGCAACGTTCTGTTCGGCGATAATCATGGCCGCCCCACCCAGCTCAATCGCCATCAGCGCGTCGATAACGTTCTTGCCGATCTTCGGTGCAAGCCCCAGCGTTGGTTCATCTACGAGGAACAACGACGCCTCAGCCATGAGGCCCCGGCCGATTGAGACCATCCGACGTTCTCCGCCCGATAGACGGCCGACCGGAACTTTCATGAGTCGCCGCAACGGGGGGAATATCTCCAAGATGCGCTCTTTCCGTTGTGCGCGCTCCCGCCAAGCGCGGTGGGTGAATGCTCCAGAATCCAAGTGTTCGTCGACAGTCAGACCGTGGAAGATCTCATCACCTTGTGGAATGAGCGCCAGGCCGGCACGCACTACCAAGTGAGTGTAGCGCCCAGGGCCTTGACTGCGCGTGCGCCCGACTTCGATACCCTTCAACTTGACCGAGCCGCGCTGCCATCCGGTGAGACCGGCGATCGCGTAGAAAAGTGTCGATTTGCCGTGCCCATTGAGTCCAACTAGACCGACACGTTCGCCGGAATCCACAATCAGATCGAGATCGTGAATTACCCTCATGGGTCCATAGCCTGCCGAAAGGCCGTTGACGTTCAAAACCTCGCGCGGCGAATGAGCGGGGTACGGACTCTCAATCGAGATTTGCGGGTGGACCAAGTGCGGCACCGATGAACTCTGTGTCGAAATTCGCGGCATGTAATTCCTGATCCTTTGCGACATGTAGCTCATGATTTCAGTCCGCCACGTTCTCAAAATATGCGGCGTGAACTTTAGGATCTGCGAGGACGCCTTCAATAAGGCCTTCCGAGATAACTTCTCCGGCGTCCATGACCATCACACGATCGGCGATCGTTGCGAGAAGCTCGATACGATGCTCGACAATGACGACCGCAATATTCATCTCCTTCGATAGCAGCCGAAGGAGAAAGTCGATTTCGTCAATTTCGGCGTTGATCAAACCTGCTGCAGGCTCGTCCATCAGCAAAATTGCGGGACGTCTCATCAGCAGGCAAGCCAACAGAAGTTTTCGCCTATCGAGCGTATCTAGTTGAGCAGCCGGCGTTTCGTCGTCTACGCGAAGGTTGACAAGTTCGGCGCCATACTCGGCGTCGAACTTCGTGAGGAATGGCCGAAACGCCTGGCGCGCCGCCTTGAAGGTCTCTCCAACCGTCAATTCCTCCGGAATAACCGGGGCTTGATACGTGCGGCCAATACCAAGCCGAGCTCGTTCGTAGAGTGGCAACTGGGTGACGTTCTGACCCTTGAATGTCACTGCTCCACTTTTCGGCTTGATGCGCCCGGAAAGAACTTCAAAAAGGCTCGTCTTGCCTGCCCCGTTAGGGCCAATGATACCGAGGACCTCACCCAGGTCGACCTGAAGATTGATGTTCCGGAGGATTTCCCTCCCTCCCAGATTGAGAGCAATATCGCTGCATGAAAATAGCGGTTGCGCCTGAGGCTCGGGTGGTAGCTTCCTCAATTCGGGGCTGCGCTCAAGCATTGTCGCTAGCTCCACCACGGCGGCGGCTGGAACTTCGCTGACGCAACCTCCTTTGGAAAGATGATCTTGTGCTCGAGGTTCTGAATCTGAAGGTGAAGCAACGCCACTCCCTTGTTCACGTCCTTTGCGGCAAGCTGATCGTCGAAACCGTTCTCCGGAAAGTGGAAGGTTTCATGCCATGGATTGTCCAAATTGATGGTCCCACAAACGCCCCGCTGCGGATTCTTTTCAACCCACGTACATACTTCCTTGAACTTTTGTGGGTCACCGACCGCCTCCCACGCATGCTTTAGGAGATAGGCGATGTCGTATCCTACGCCCGGATACACAGCCCCAGGGAAGGGACTGGGAAAACGCTCCTTGTACTTTGCCTCGAACGCCCGGCCACGCTCGTCCTGATAGTGACCAATCGTTGTATCCCAACAGAAGCCGTTTCCAGCGGAGCCGACGAGGGTCAAATATTCCGGCTGTGAAGGACCATAGTGCAGATGGACCAGCGAGTTCTTGACCGGATCGGCAACGAATTGCTTGGTAAAGGCAGCAAGCTCCGCTGCCACCCAATGATTGATAAATATCGCACCGGCATCCACTTGCTTTAGTTCATGAACCACCGGGCTCCAGTCCTGGACCGGAATTTGAATGTCGGTGATTCTCGCGATTTCGAACTTTCCTTGCTTCTTGATCTGCTCTACCGCACCCTTCGTAATTGACCGGCTGTAGCCGGATTGTTCTTGGACAATATGCACCTTGCGGTTTTTTGGCTTCCAGAAGCCCTGCTCTTCTTGTTGCGCAAGCATCAGTGGATACGTCCAGCCATAGTCCAGATCCGACCCGTCAATCTGGAATACGTGACTGTATTTCGAAGGATTCGCCTTGATCGCTTCCGTTTGCGCGCGCTGGGCGGTGCCGTTGAAATAAGGGCATTTGTACCTGGCGGTTGCGTCCATCGACACAATAGGGATGAACACAAAGGCACATGAGATGGCGTGCACTTTTGCATCCACGCACGCCGCGAAGGCTTGCCTAATGCTTTCAGGCTCGATCGGATTTACATCGGCGGTAAATAGTTTGAGCTCGCGGCCCAAGACTCCACCAGAACTGTTGATTTCCTCTACCGCAAGCTGGGTCCCTCGAAGATGATCGAGATGATCCGCGGTTCCTACAGGAGCAGTTTGAGCCGTAGGGAGGCCAATCACGATCGGGTCCGCCGCAAATGCCGATCGCGCGATCCAAGGCATAGCGATCGCTGATCCGATACCGGCAGTGACGGCTCTTCGACTTACCTTGGTAGACATGCTTTCCCCTCCCGAGTTATCGATGGCCTAGAGAAACGCGCAATGACACGGACAACAATACGTCAACCGACCGATTTGACGGTCAGGGTGGCGGAAGCTGCTGGGTGATGCGCTCCGCGAGAGCGGGGGATCCTGCTGGGCGATGAACGCTAACGGCGCACGCGTTCACGGCTCATTTCTAGGGGCAGATTGCGATTGGCGTTGAGCGACCAGGGGCCAGCCAATACAACGACCGTGCAATAAGTCGAACCTGCAGCGATAGTGCGATGATCGGTTGATCGAGTTACGAATAGCCCGAGATGCTCGAGCAGACACCAGGATTCGGAAGGTTTGGCCCGCTACAACTGAGCATAGGACGGCGTAAGGCGCGGTCGAAGCACCTCATTTTGCGGCCTACCTCACAATAGATTTGTAGTTTAGAAATGGGACTGATTGAGGCTTCGAAGCCGAAGCTTCCGCGGATTTCGATACATGTTAGCCTCCGGAAGAAGAAGGCCTTCCGCCACTGCAACGGCCGCAAGCTTCGCTCTGGTAAGACACCCCATCTTCCTAAGGATATGCTCTACATGCGTCGACGCTGTGCGCGTTGAAATGAAAAGGCGTTGCGCAATCTCCGGGTTGGAAGCTCCGCTGGCGATCAAGTTCAGCACCTGGACTTCGCGAAGTGAAAGCCCGAACGGCCACGGCATCGGTTCTTCCGTGACAAGAATCAGTTCACCTGGGCAGGCCGCGAGCGTCACTCTGTGGCAATGGCCCGACTCGTCGGGCCAGAGAAAACGCTGCGACATCCAACAATTGAGGTTCGCTAGCAAAAGTCGACGGAGCGCGCCCCCTTCACCCAGATTGGCACCCGCCGAGCGACCAGGGAACTCGTGAGCTGTGCCGTTAGGGGCTATGATCAGGGCACACGCACTGGCACTCATTCCTCCCGCAAGTAGCTGTGGCGCGCGCAGGAGATCGCATGCCGCGGCGAGCATCGGACGAAAGCGCTCAATGATTTCCCTTCTAGAGTCCGTTGGCGCGGCCGGAGAAGTCCAGCTGAAGTGCACCGCTCCAGTGTAGCGTCCATTCGGGAGCCGGAGGCACATAGTCGTGCCCTCGCGGAAGCCGGACGGAATTAGAAACTCTTGGGCGGTTTGCGTTTCCGCAAAATGTACGTCCCAATCGCGCTCGTAGTCACGCCAACGTGGCGCGCCCGCGCTACATGTATGCGAAACCCAGAACCCAGGATTTTCGTCTATGTACTCGCTGTTTATATGCGATACGGCAGATTCGGAATAACCATCACTTACAAGCCTTTGATGTCGATCCGAGCTTGACAAGGGGTCCCAGCTCGACAGCATAAACGCCGAACAACGGACCAGATCACGAAGGAGACCCATCATCTCCGACGCGTTGCCCAACAGTTCATCGGCCGGGTCGGTTGATGTACGGGTCGCCCCGGCAAGAGCAGGGAGTAGTTCCTCGATCCTCATCCCGTTCCGCCTCGGCATAGTTGCCTTCGACATCGGCCCGGCGCCCATTTTCCAGCAGCGGCCAAACCGGAATACCAACTAAAATAACGCTTTAGACTATACTAGTTTCGAGAACTTACAATAAACCTGCATGCTCCGGAGGACAGAATCCGGTCCCGAGATCAGCGAAGTCGACTGATCGATGCGCTGCGGCCGGGCCGGCCTCACCGTCAGCGGCACAGCCAATGTGACGATCAGGGGATCGGAAAATCTAGATCTTACTACGACGCCTCTGGGTGCCCTCC
>NZ_JBFUES010000102.1:0-12550 GCF_056403875.1 Bradyrhizobium sp. P2_E8 | reverse complement strand
ACCTCAGGCTCGACGAGGCGTTGCAGACGTTCGAGCGAACGTTCGGCACCGATCTCGTCGCTCACGGCGATCGCGAGGTCGTTGATGGTCGCACGGGCGGCCATCGAGGCGTCGATGGCGATGGGCCTCGTTCCGGTGACGGCTTCTATCACGTCGGCGAGGACCGCGGCATCGATGGGCGGAACTACGACGCGATGCTCGGCGAGCCGGAGCAAGCACTTAGGCAATCTCCCAAAGGGGGTCCCTATGCCGATGGTCGCGCAGCGCAGGCGCATGGCAGTGGCGACGGCTTCGTAGCCTTCCGCGGAAGAGGTCTTTGATTTCGGCGATTCCGTGAATATAACTGCGGATCCCCGCGTCACGTGGCTCCGGTCGTCGAGGTCGTCGCCGTCGATCAAAGGCGCGTCGCTCGCGAGCAGAAGTCGCAGGAAGCGCCGCACCGGCTTCACCAGATCGGAGTGGGGCACCTGGATAACGATGACGGCGTCCGGGTCCAGCATCTCGGCCAGCACCTCGCGCGAGGTCTCGAATGCACGGCCGAGGAGGACGGCAACCGTGGCGATCTCGGGAGTGCAAGTCTTTGCGGCCGGAAGCAGATCGCAGCTGTCATCGGAGTCGAGCTCGTCGTCCTGGTCCAAGATGGGCCGTCGTAGCCGCGAGAACCCCGCGCCACCGCGAGCGCGGTCGACGAACACCTCCTGTAGGGGCCTGGTCGAGGCGGCGAGGGCACGCAGGTTCATTCCGGCACCTCGCAGCGGGGCGGGGCCGCCGTCGCGTCGACGGCGAGCCAGCTGTCCCGGTCGATATGTTCACCGGACATCAGCTTGGCGGCGAACGCCCGGCTGCGGCAGTGGAAGTCGACCTTCAGCGTCATCTTGTCCGGCATCCCAGCGACCGGGCCGACCCATTTTTCGGCCTCCAGCATGTCACGGCGTCTCTGCTGATCGTACGACAGATCGCCCCGCGTGCGTCGCGCGTAATCCGAGCCCGCCATCACGTAGAAGCGGTTATTCCATTCGTAGCCCACCACGTGCAAATCGCGGCAATCCAGCCGGTACTCAACACCCGTCTGCAGAACGAGCGCCCTCTCCTCCTCGGAGGTTACGACCATCTCGTCCCGGTTGGTCGTCACGGAGAGTCGCGTGCGCAATGCGGGAGGGTTTCTGCGCGCCATCTCGATACGTCTGAAGCCGGCCACCGACAGCAACACTTCGGTATGGCCGACCAACTGCTCGAAATCGTCGACGATACCGAGGCCGCGTCCGAAGGGACTCTCCTTGTTGGCGAGCGGGATATCGAGATCGGTGCAGATCGCGATCAACCGAGCTTCCAGGTACGGCGCGGTGACCTTGTCGAGCGTGTCGCTGGAGCTGATGACGACATAGATCAACGTCGTGGCGCTGATGCTGTTGCCGAGCCGGTCTCCGAACTTCCGCTCGCCGTCGCCGTGACCGATGTACGTTTTCTGGACGCTATTGGGCGACGGGTCGTCGATCACATACACGCAGTAATCCCACGGCGACATACGCTCTTTGAGACGCGCGATCTCGGCGAAGGGCAGCACGAGGACCGACAGTCGCGAACCGAACGACTTGACCAGTCGCATTCCGGTCGGACTGCCGTCGACGAACACGGTAGCAGCCGTAAAGCCACGGCCGGGCGTACCCGTTGGGGCAGCGATGTGGTCGGATTGCATCAAGTGCGGCTCGCGTACTTGTAATGTCTCTTATGGGATATATATCCCATATGTCGCTATATGCAAGTGCGCCCCTGTCGCGTCGCGTCACATGCGCTATAAGGTTATCCGGATTTCGATTCGGAGCCCGCGGTGGCCAGCGACAAGATTCCCACGGGGCGCATGATACGCGCCGCCCGCGCGCTGGTAGGCGTTGAGCAGCTCGATCTCGCGCGCGAGATCGGTGTCGATCGTCGCACGGTGTCGCGGCTGGAGGCCGACACGGAGGTCCCGGTCAATCCTTTGAAAGTGGCAACTTATCGGAAGATGCGGGACGCCCTTGAGAAGCGAGGTGTGGTTTTTCTCTATGGGGGAAAGGTGCACGGCGAGGGGGTCGCGCTCAAGGAGTGATCGTCAAGCTCGGAGGCTTCGTCCGCTTGTCGATGCATCGTTGGCGTCCTCGCAAGATTGACCGAAGGTTCTCGACGACCGGACGGTGATGGATTCTTGTCCGCTTCGCACAGCGCGCTTTCGACGGCACCGACTTGGAGCGGCCGTGTTTATGGCGATGCGCTTGATGCCGGCCCGCGGGTTCTCGGACTTCGGCAGCGACATGGTCAGGACCCGTTCTTGAACAACGCCTCGGCCTTCTTCGACGTCCTCGAGCGGGATCCGCCGCTCGAAGGCGCCATAGGTACGCTCGGTGAAGTACCTGCCTTTGTCGCTGCGCTCGGCTTTCTTCTCGCTGCGGATGGCCAGCATGCCGCCGGCCAGCGGTTAACGCGATTTAACGATGTTCTGTCGACGAAGTTGTTTTTGGGCGGGCGCCGCTTATCTTTGGCGTGTCCGCCACGCTGGAGCGTGGTTGTRCAGCCAATGGAGAGGCTGCCGGACCTCCGGACTCGGGGCCACCACTTTGTGGCGAAGGCATGAAGGCTTCTCCATCGACTACCTAGCCTTCTCTCGGGACTGCGCTTGCGCACCTATGAAAATCCTCTGAAACGACGCCCCTGAGGGCGTCAATCAACGCGCAGCGTTGTGGCTGCGCGATGCGATTGGCGTCGCGGCGGCCAAGCATAGGGAGACTAGTCTTGACTAGTCCTGCGAATGACTGTCCATGCCGGCGCTGAGGAAGTCTCTGATCGTGGTCCCGACCCCTTTGACCAAGGGTCGGGACCTGACGGCTGTGACGAATCTCAATTGGACGAAAAAGCCGCAGAATTGGGTCTGGAACCCATGAAGGCCTACGTCCGCGTCGCCCGCAGGAAGAAGAAGATCTCCGACGCGGCCAAGGCCAAACGGAAGTATCGAGCCCGACGGAAGGCGGAGGGGTTCGAGCAATACGTTGTCGAGGTGCCAAACGACGCGAAGGACGCCGTCTACGAGGTTGCACAGGCGTTCGTCGCCGAGAAGGATAACAGCAAGAATCTCCGCGCGACCATCCTGTCGGTCGTTTCAAGCGAGACCCTGCTCGAGCTGATCCAATTCCTCATCGAATCCGGTGTGGACACCTTGTCGATCATCGAACTGATCAGGCGCGGAGATTTGGCCAAAATGGCCGCGATCCGCGCGGCGCGTCCTGCGCTGCTTGACGACATCGCCGGCCTGGCGAAGACCCACGACCACTTCTTCTCTGTTTTGGATTGCCTTGTTCGCCATGCGGGGGATATCTCGGACGATTCTGCCAAGGGCTTGCTGGAGGCGGCCGTCGCGGCATCCGGCTGTCCTGAGGCTCTAAGGTGCATCGAGATTCGCGAGCGAGGCGGCCTCCGTGCTCGACTCCTAGAGTGGGTACTCGGAGGCATGCACTAATCTGTGAGATATATTAGGCCAGGTGGAATCCGAATCACCGCGGCGTTGGCGCTCGGGCATTCGGCCGGCTCGCCAGCGCCCACGCCGTCGTCGGAGAAAACGAACGGCAGAGCGGCATAGTAGGTCACTTCAGACATCTGCTTCATCCTTGCGTTCGCGCGCGCCTGGGAGCCGCCGACACCTTCCTCTTGAGCTCGTCGAGTTGCGTCTCGGCCATCGATGAGCACCGCAACCTTGGCTGGGGACATTCTGGTTGCTCGACTGGCCTGACCGAGACGGCATCGCCTCGGCTTCCCGCTCGTCAGTTTCCAAGCGTCGCCAGACGTGAACTGGCGTCTCGCTCGCATCGGTGCGGGGGGACGGACAAAGGCTATCTAGCGCCGCGCGTTTCTTCAAAAGCTTTTTCGTTAATTCGTGAACTTCTCCCCGCGAAGACGAGACGACCGTACAGCACGACTGACTGACAGGCTGGCAATGCTCTATCGACTTCCGCTTTTCGAGTTCCGCGTGCAGACGCGTCGCAGGGGCTGCCGGTGGTATCTGTTCACTGGCGAGGGCCGCTTGTCATGCAAGGCTCGGAAGCAACCCGCGCGGCCGCCAGCTACCAGGCAACCCGCGCGCTGTTTCTTATGCTGCTGGGTTCGGCGCAGGGGCCGGCTACGCTGTTTAGCCGTGGGTTGAGCCGCTCGCCGGACCGGACCAAGAAAGACGAGGGCACGGGCCGCACAAGGCGGTCGCCGGTCTGAGAGAGGGCTCTCTCGTCGGCGGAAACGTGACTGGCGTGGCTTCAGGTGGTCCGAGAGGCCTTCGCGGTCGCGAACTCGCCTCAGGCTGGCCGCAGGTCGACCAGACCGTGACAGGTCAAGGCTGCGCTCTGAGGAGACGGCKGCAGGGCGCTTCGCGTGAGCAGATGACGCAATCCCATCAAGTGGTCTTCGGGGGCCAGACATCGCGACCCTCGCGCGAAACTTGGCCTGATAGAGAGCTGCGTCCGCGGCCCGCAGCAGGTCGGCCGCTCGTCTCCTTGCTCGGGCCATCGAGATGCCGACGCTCACGCCCATGCGGCCGCAGGCGGTCAGCCGCCGCGGGCCTGCCCGACGGTGTCGGCCATCCTCGCGCTCCGCGATCGCGGAAATGGATCTTTCCCGGCGACAGTGAGTCGGGCCATCTTGCCGAAACAAAAAAGAGGATCGCGATACCCTTTCGAAGTGGGGTAACGAGCTTCGCTAAACATTCCGGACCATTGCCACAGCTGCTGAGTTTCAGAATTCGACGCAAAGCTGCTGATGAACCATTCAATCCCAGGCGTGAATGCCGGCTAACTTACCCGACACAAGCTTCTTGAGGACCATCCGCGCAGCCAGCAACAAGCGATCAGCACCGCTGTGTTCTCCGCTATCGGTAAAATGCTTACGAGGGACGTCGCCTTGCGAGATTGGCTCGGACGTCGGTGCAGCGCACCTCAGAATCTAAGAGGCTGTAGCGCAACCGCCTATTCCAACATTCGGTTTCCTGCGTCCCGAGCGCAGTGAATATCTTCTAAGTTGTTGATTTTTCTTGCTGTGACCACGTTTCTATCCCCTTTTTGTTCACGGTCGTTTCACGCAATTCATTGCGATTTCGTTGCGGTGTTCTCGAGAAGACGCGCGACTCCTCCGTTCCTGGTTAGCGCCAACGCACACCACGGACGGTGACGTCATAGGTCTTTTCGGCAAGTTCGCTAAACTCGTGAAAACTCGTCACGGCGACTCCATCCTCGGATCCGAGCACGGGCAGCGCGGTCCGGCATGCCATCGTCGCAGAGCGCGCTGATATGCGGCCGCGCTCGTCCATTTCAGGTTTCGCGGAAAGCGCGGGAGAAGCTGTCGAGGACCGGCTTCATGATGTACTCGAAAAAGGTGCGCTCCCCGGTCTTGATGTAGACGTCGGCGGGCATCCCGGGCGTCGGGATGAATTCAGGCATGCGCCTTAGAATATCGTCTTGGTCCAAACGCACCCGAACGACATAGAACTCCCGACGCGTGTCGCCGTCGGAGCGGGTTTCGGTCTTCACCTGTACTTGCTCGCCCGCCAAGACGTCCGCTGACACGTAGATGACACTCGCCGCGACCATAGGCGTGATGCGCTGGTTGAGCGCGGACAGGCGCACCAGCGCCTCTTGGCCAATGCTCACGTGCGAAATGTCCTTGGGATTCACATGGGCTTCGATGATGCGCTCGTCGCCGATCGGTAGAAGCTCAAGGATCACGGCGCCGGGAGAGACGACGCCGCCTGGCGTGTGGAAGTTCTTCTTCACCACGATGCCCCGGACTGGCGAACGAACATCGATCCGGTCGACCACGTCCTGCGCGGCGCGGATCTGCTCGTCGACGTCGTCCAGATCCGCCTCGGTCTCGCGCAGCTCCTTGGTCGCATCGCGGAGCGCCGTCGCATGGAGCTGTGTTATTCTTTCATTCGCCTGAGCGATCCGCTCCTTCGCATCGGCGATGCGGCCGAGATACTCGCCGAGGTCTCCCCCGAGGCCTGCCTCGGAGCGCCGCAGTGCCAGCACATCTGACTTGCGGACCAACTGCTGACCAAGGAGCGAGTTCTTGTCCTTCAGCTCTTCGGCGAACAAGGCAATGCGCTCTTTGGTGGACTGCACTTGCGCCTGATATCCGCGAATGCTTTCCTCCAGCCCGGCAATTTGCTTCACAAGAACGCTTTCCTCGGTCATCAGACTAGCCCGGCGTGCCCCGAGTTCGGCACGTTGCCGCTCGAGAATCGCTTTGATTTCCGGATCGCGTGCGCTCTCGCGGAATGCGACCGGAGTTTCGATATGGTCCGAAGAGCTCATTTCAGCTTCAAGACGCGCTTTCATAGCGAGAAGCCGATACTTCTTCAAAACCAGTCGCCTCAGCTTGGCATTGGCAGCAGTGTCATCCATGCGAACGAGGACCTGGTTCGCCTCGACGATATCACCGTCATTGACCGCAATCTCGCGGATGATGCCGCCCTCGAAATGCTGGACGAGCTTGTTTTGTCCGGTTGCCACGAACGTGCCCGAGGCGACGACCGCACTGTTCAGTGGAGCGACTGCCGCCCAAAGACCGAAACACCCGAGCCAAACTACCAGGATGGCAAGGCCGGTGAAGATGGGCCACTTGGCGCTCAACGGAACGCCACGATACCATTCCCCGATGCGGTCGTTTTCTGCTCTCATGCTATCCTCCCGCACTAGTCACCGGCCCGAGGATTCCATGCGTTGCGGCTGTTCCGGCTTATCTCCGCCGGCCCCGCCCGGCGACCGAACCAGGCGATGCAACACGTCGGTCGGAGATCCGAATGCTTCCGCGCGCCCGGCCCGCAAGATGAGGACTTTATCCACGCTGTTCAGAAGCGCCGGGCGCAAGGTTACGACTACCGCAGTGACCCCCCGCCTCTTGGCGCGCTGCAGGGTCTCGGTCAGAGCCTGCTCGCCAGCCGCGTCGAGATTCGAATTGGGCTCGTCGAGCACCACAAGGGACGGACTACCGAAGAAAGCCCGGGCGAGCGCGATGCGCTGCTTCTGCCCTCCGGAGAGCGGCCGCGGTCGAGCACGGTCTCGTATCCTTGCGGCAGCTGGCAGACCATATCGTGAATGCCCGACAACATCGCCGCCTCATAAATGCTTGCATCAGGCAGGTCGTCGCGCATGCGGCAGATGTTCTGCTTGATGGTGCCGGGAAATAGCTCGACCTCCTGAGGCAGGTAGCCGCTATATTCCCCAAACTGGCGGCGATCCCAGTTGCGCAGCTCCGTTCCGTCCAACCTGACCTTGCCGGCGGTCGGCACCAGACAGCCCACCAGAATGCGCGCGAGCGTCGACTTGCCCGATCCGGACGGTCCGACAATGGCCAAGGATTCTCCGGGCGCCAGCTCAAGCGACACGCCATTGAGCACCGGCTCCTTCGAGCCGGGCGGCAGATACAAGACCCGATCAACACTCAGGCGCCCTTGCGGTTTGGGCAAGCGCAGCTTGGGGGTTCCGCGCTGGAACGACTCGACCGCCTGCTTGACGCGCGCGTACGCCGATCGCGCCTGCACGCAGCTGCGCCATCCCTCGATTAAACCCTCGAGCGGCTGCAGGGCGCGTCCGGCAATGATCGAAGCCGCGATCATCATACCCCCGGTGATCTCGGCGTGGAGGGCCAGATAGGCGCCAGTGCCGAGGATCGTAATCTGGGCCACGAGCCGGACGAACTTCGAAGCACCGCTAATCCAGAAGTTCCGGTCAAGTGCCTGGCTCTGCACCGTCAGCGCCGGCGCCTGCCGCTGGCCCCAATGCAGAATGCTTTCGCTCAGCATTCCCATGGCATTGATCACTTGCGAATTTCGGGCCAGTGACTCTGCCGCCGCATCAGCCTCTGCGGCGTGCAGGCCTGCCTCGCTCAGACGCTCCGAGGTCGCTTTCTGGTTGATTAGCGCAATCAGCGCAAGAGCCAAGCCCGATACGACTGCGATCCAGCCGAGATGCCGGTGAACGAGGAAAATGACTCCGAAGTAGAGGGGCGAGAGCGGCGCGTCCATCAGCAGAAGCATGATAGGGCTCGAGATGAAGCCCCGCACTTGATGAAGACTACGGATCGCCTGAATGGTCCCGCCCTCGCCGGCCCTGGCGCTATTGATGCTACTCGCCAGCACTGCGCCGCCGAGCACCGCCTCCATCTTGGTCGCAAGACGCCCCAGCACCTGCCGACGCAGAATGTCGACGATCGAGAGGATGCCGATGAACGCCAGCGCGAGAGCCGAGAGCATCAGCAGGGTCTCGAGACTGCGGCTCGTCAGCACGCGATCGGATATCTGGAACAGGTAGATCGGCAGCGTGAGCATCAGCAGATTCACAACGAGCGAAAATGCCGCGACCGCTATCAGGTTGGTGCGCGCAACCGAACGCCAGGTGGCCAGCGCGTTAACAGGTCCGACATAGTCGCGGGGTTCGCCGCCGGGCACGACACGAAGGTGATCTGCAGGATCATTGCGCGGCGGATTGTCCAGTGTCTCGACGACCGCCATGTTTGTCTCCTACTACAGGATGGCGTCGTGAGGTGCAACGTGGTCGATCGGATGAGTCGTGTCGACGATGTCAGGAGGCGGCGGCGCGGGTTTTTGGACACAGTCGGATTTCAGGGACGGATTATTGACGCTCGCGAGGTCGGTGCACAGCTCGGTGTAAGTTATGTGATGTCCGGTAGCGTTCGCAAAAGCCGCGATGCAGCGAGGATCACGGCAGAGCTGACCCGGACCGCGGACGGGATGCAGCTTTGGTCCGACAAATACGAGCTTCAGCTTGAGAATATTTTCGATATCCAGGAAGAGATGGCGAAGCAGATCGCTGCCACCATCGAACCTGAATTGTCGAAGGTAGAGCAGCAACTCGCCGCACGAAAGGCGCCCGAAAGCCTCGACGCATGGGACTGTTACCAGCGCGGGCTCTGGAATCTCTGGCGATTTACGACACCGGGATTCGACTCGGCCGAGGAATACTTCCAGCGTGCGATCGCGGCAGATCCCAAGTTCGCGCGCGGACATGATGCGCTCGCCTACGTCAACATCCAGCGCGCGCTTTATGATGATCCGAGGATACGACCGGCGCGACTGGAAACGGCGTTGCGCCAGGCACGTCTCGCGGTGATGCTTGATGAGCTCGATTGCTTCTGTCATTGCGCTCTTGGGCGAGCGCTGTGCTTGACGCGTCAGAACGACGAGGCGCTGGCCGCCATCGATACGTCGCTAGAACTCAATCCAAGTTTCGCGCAGGGATATTTTGCACAAGGTTTTAATCTGCTGTGGTGCGGGCGGGAGATCGAAGCTGAAGCGCTGCTTGATCGCGCGACGATTCTCAGTCCCCGCGACAGCCATCTATGGAGCTTTCACCACGTTCGTTCATGGACGCATTTTTCGCTCGGTGAATATGACATCGCCGTAGAATTTGCTCGAAGGGCAGCCCGGCAACCGAACGCCACGTATCGAGCGTTTTCGACGCTGGCTGCGTCCCTTGGCCGCCTGGGTGAAAAGGAGCAGGCAAATGCGGCAACCGTTGAGCTGCTACAACGCAAGCCRGATTACACGATAGAGACTGCAAGGCAGGAGCTTTTCTTTTGCAACGATCAAGGCTTCGTTGATCGTTTCGCTGAAGGACTGGCCATTGCTGGCATAACCAATCATTGAAGGCAGCAACTATACTCTGCTTGGGTGGGCGCCCCTCATGTGACCTGTCGCGATCCAGTGATTTGAAGCCAGGCAACAGCGCGGCTTCAGCTTTGCCCCTGCTGGATTCCGCTTCTGGACCATCGCGTCAGTTAGTCCGATGCAGCGGTTTGTGTTGGGGGCAAAGCCGACCTGTCGGCTGAGCGCCCGGACTTGTCAGTTTGACCCGGAGCAGACCTACGGCTGCTCCTTTGGCAACAAGGAGCCCATGCTGGCGGCCCAAGAATGTATTGGAAGCCGGGTGTTTCAGACGCTCAACAGCCTGCTTTTCCATTTCCGATAAGCGCGCGCTGACAGCCGTGCCGACCCAAGGGCTGGTCGATCAGTTGTTCAGTGGGATAGCTGGCAACACACGACTGGGAATTTTCAGAATGCGCTGCCGAGCATTATAAGCCACCGCGACGCTCCCAGTACGTCGGCGTCCCATAGTACTGGTGGGTGCGCGTTTCCCAGTCTCGATCCTGCCATGAGTCATCACTGAACTCAGGCGCGTCCCTCAGCTGTTGCTCGGTGATGTTGGTTCGAAAACCACCAAGCGACGCATCATATGTCAGAGCGGCCCACGGAATGGGATAGTGGCTGTGGCCCAAGCCCACAAATCCGCCAAAGCTCATGACAGCATAAGCCACGCGACCTGACACCTTGTCGATGATGAGGTGATCAATCTCACCGATGTTCTTTCCCTCTGCTCCATAAACCTCGGTCCCTTGAACATCTTCGCTTGAGATGCATTGATGATCCGGATGGGCTGTTGCGCGGGCCATGGCTTCGTCCGTCGTCGACATCGCTTCAAACAACCTCCAGCTCCGATCCCAGAACGGAAACCTGTATCGCGGCCTTATTTTAGGTGGGCGATTTTAGCCCCGGCGAACTCAGCCACTCTTCAATGTTGGCGCCGCTCTCGCGCGTCCGGAACGGAAGGCGCCACTCCTTTGTTCAATCGTCCAGAGAGTTCAAAGGAGAAGGGCTATGATCGCTAACAGACTTATGATCTTGAGTGCGGTGCTCGCCTTCAGCGCCAACTCGGTTTATGCCGGTCCCTGCACCACGGTGAGTCGCGATGCAGGATCAGGGAACGTCCCGGGCTATACGGGACAAACCACTGGTTCCACAGCACTGATTCCAGGCAGCAACCGCCGACATCTTCGGTGAGCAAAGCCTCGGAGAATACCGCAACGTCGTCGGAAGATGCGCAGCGCCAGATGCAGAGCCAGCCCACCGCTGCCGAACAATCAAAGGCTACCCACCCCGCACCCTCTGCGCAGTCACCGGATCGGACGGCAGGCACCGTCGAGCAGACCCGTCCCGCGCCCACTGAACAATCAAAGAAGGCAACGGCAGGCACRGCCGAGCCCGCACCGTCTCAGAAAAAGGTTACGGCGGCCGACCARGACTGCGAGTAAGCGCGCGGGTCAATGGTTTCAAGACCCAGGCTGGCGGGAAAGCGAGACAGTCTATGTTGCGGCTAAGGGCGTGCCGATTGTCGATGCTCGCGCACCTAGCCTACTTCGGCTTGTGGCCCAAAGGCGATGATCGCGATGGCCTCCGGCGTGTCAGCAGTGGAGCCCAGACCGGATATAGCGGAGACGCGTCCAAATCGACGCGAATGACCCGCAGCGGACAAAGTGGTCTGCGTGGCTCCATCGCCAAAGATGAAACTGTTTGAAGGAATCAGCTTCCAAGCTGCTCAACCACCAGATCGATGAAACGGCGAACGCGAGCTTCCAGCAGACGCTTGTTGGGATAAATCGTAACGATCTTGACCTCGTCAGCCTTGAAGCCGGGCAGAATCTTCCGCAGGCGGCCCGCACCCAAGTCATTGCTGATCAAGAAGTCTGGAAGAAGCGCAATGCCGAGGCCGGCCAGAGCGCAATGTCGGAGGGCTTCTGCGCTATCGAACCGCAGTCGGCTACGAACCGGCGCCTTGATCCAAGGGCCGCCTTCCGTTCGCAGGCGCCAGCCCTGCCTTTGATTGCGGCTGCTGAAGATCAAGCCGTCGTGGGCTGCGAGATCATCGATAGTTTGCGGCTCACCGTGATTGCTGAGATAGGCCGGCGAGGCGCAGAGTATCGCGCCATAACTGGCGACCACCCGAGAGACAAGGCGCGTATCCGGCATCGTCGTGCCAATCCGGATCGCCAGATCGAAACCTTCCTCGACAAGGTCAGTCAGACGATCCGTGAAACTCACCTCGACCTGGAGTTCCGGCCATGTCGCGACATACTTCTCTATCAGTGGCAGAACCACGACCCGGCCGAAGGCATCCGGAACGGTGAGCCGCAATATCCCGCGCGGCGTACCGCCATTCCCGGCCATGCTCGCCTCAGCCTCTTCGACGGACGCGAGAACCTGCAGCCCGCGTTCGTAGAACACGCGGCCCTCGTCCGTCACGCTAAGTGCTCGCGTCGTGCGGTTCAGGAGACGAGCGCCGATCCGATCCTCGAGACGCATCACGGCTTTGGCCGCGGCTGAGCGGGACATTCCCATTGACCGCCCCCCGGCAACGAAGCTTCCAGCATCAACGACGGCCATGAAGATAAAGATATCGTTCAAATGCCCGCGCAGCATGAGATGCCCCCAACTCGAGTGCGGCCAAGGCTTCGCTTGTGTGTCGCCCGCCATTCGCCAATCAGACGTCTATATGCATCAAGGCCGCAGCAATGTCGCGGGATACCTATCTCGGTAAGGTCGGCCTAGCAGCCTGCGCACGGCATCGCGCATCCACCACAAACTACGAGGAAAACTCAAATGATTAGCAAAGCAAAGATCTTCGACCACGGTGTCGCGTGGGAAGCAGGCAACAGCGTCACTCAGGGCTATCAGGTCAACAACACC
>NZ_JBFUES010000101.1:0-12640 GCF_056403875.1 Bradyrhizobium sp. P2_E8 | reverse complement strand
CTCTTGCTGATGGCCTGGAAGCCGACCAGCTGGTTGGAGTGGGCAAACGCCATCGCCGTCTTGCCGATCGACAACAGGTTCGAGTCGATCTCGCCGCGGTCGAGCGCCTGGGTATCCGGCGCGGCGCTGGCGCCGCGTTTGCGCAGGTCGCTCCAGAACGCGAACCATTCGGCCATGTCCTTTTCGTCGTAGCCGACCTTGCCTTCGCCCGTGTACAGCGACTTGCCGCGCTGGGTGAGCCAGACCTCGAGAAGCGGCTCGTTGCGGCCGCCGTCCTCCATGCCCGTAAAACCGTCGCGCTTGGCGGCCTTGGTGATCTCGGCGGCGAGATCGCCAATCTCGCTCCATGTCATGTTCCAGACCGGCTCTCTCAAGCCGAGACTCTGGATCAGCGCCTTGTCGTAGACCATCGCCGTTGAGTTGAGGCCGAGGCTGACGCCGTAGATCTTGCCGTCGACCTTGCCGCTGTCGACCGCGGCCGGGCTGAAATCCGTCAGGTTGAGAGCGTTCGGCACGTAATTGTCCAGCGGCAGCAGCGCGCCGCGGCGGGCGTATTCGTAGATGTAGCGGTAATCCATCTGCAGCACGTCGGCTGCATTGCGCCCGGCGGTTTGCGTCGCAAGCCGCGCCCAGTAGTCGGTCCAGCCTAGCGACTCGCCGGCGATCGTCACCTCCGGATGGCGGCTCACATAGAGCTTGTTGACCTTGTCGGTGCGCTCCGCCCGTTCCTTGGCGCCCCACCAGAACATCCGCAGCCGCAACTCCCCCGCCACAGCGGAAAAATCGCCGAGGCCCGCCAGCGTTGCACCGCCGATACCGGCTCCGATCAATGAACGACGCGAAAGCGCAAAGCCGCTCATGACTTGTCCTCCCTGACCTCGTGTCGATCAAGGCGCGTATACGGCCCGGTCGATGACACCAGTTCACCGCGTGCCAATGCGCGAATTGCGCAACGTGCCGCTTTTTTACCGAAGGTAGCGGCGCCATGTCGACTTTGTCAAACGCGAGCTCGGTTCCTACGCACAACGAACACGATCGAACGCAGACGAAAGCGCAGCAAAATCACGGAAGCATGACGGACGCTATCCTGCCGCTCATAACAAGCCCCCTCACCCCTCCACCCGCCACAGCCGCCACTTCTCCGGCACGCCCTTGAGCTGATGCACCCCGTGGTCCCTGAAGCTGATCGCCGACTGGGTCTTCAGCAAATCCTTCACCGCACTCGACACCAGGACCTCGCCGGCGCGCGCCTTGGCGGCGACACGGGTGCCGATGTGAAAGGCGAGACCGACCATTTCGCCGCCGCWGATGGTGTATTCGCCGGCGTGCAGGCCCACCCTGATGTCGAGGCCCAGCGTGCGCACGGCTTTCTGGATCGCAGTCGCGCAGGTGATGCCGGCGGCCGGCGCCTTGAATGTCGCGAGCACGCCGTCGCCCGTCGTCGTGACTTCCTTGCCGCGCGAGGTCTTCAGCTCCTTGCGGACGGCCGCGTAATAGTGGCCCATGATCTTCGTCCAGCGCGCATCGCCCAGCTTCGCGGCCTTTGCGGTGGAACCGACGATATCGACGATCAGGATGGTGGCGAGTGCCTGTTTGGGCTCGGCGCTGCCACCGGCCGACCGGCGCCGGTTCGCAATCGGCCCGGCCAGCGGCTCGTAACGATGGTTGCGGCGCCGCGCGATCGCGGCCTTGGCGTAGTCCTGGGCACGCTGCGCCGTGCCGCAACGAATGGTCTTCTCCTGCGGCAGACGCGACCAGTAGACCTTGCGCCCGTCTCCGGCGCCATGGACCTCCACGGCGCCCCACTTGAGGAAAACCGCCGAACCAACGCGCCTGACACACCAGGCCTTCGACGTGTATCCGGAGACGTTGGACTGATGGACTCCGATGCGAAGAAATTTTGGCATGAACGCGCGGCCAATCGTAGGAACGTTTGGGCTACCCAAGGTAAAGGGTAGTCGGACATTCCCGCGTTGGCAACAAGACTCCCCGATCGAAGATTTTGCCGATGGCGCTTGCGTCAGCTCGCGATCACGTCGTGGGGCCCGGCTCGAACGCAAACAGCTCGATCGGTTCGCTGAATCCCCGCACCTCGTGTTCGCCTACCCGCTCCAGCTCGAATCTCGGCTCCACCAAATCGGCGAACGCGCGGGACAGCAGCACCTTTTTTCCCAGCTGCTTGGTGAGCGCCTCGAGACGCGAGGCCATGTTGACGGCGGGGCCGATCACGGTGAAGTCGAGCCGGGTGGTCGAGCCGATATTGCCGTACATGACGTCGCCGACATGGACGCCGATGCCGTAGTTCAGCGGCGCGCGGCCGCTGCCGTTATTCCGCTCGTTCAGCGCGACCATCGCCGCTCGGGCCTCGGTCACGGCATGCAGCAGGTTTGCGCAGGCATTGGGCTGGCTGAGCGGGAAGATCGCGAGCAGGCCGTCGCCGATGAACTTCAGGATCTCGCCGCCGTGCCGCGCGATCGGCTCGGACATCGCGTCGAAATAGTCGTTGAGCAGGTCGATGACGTCGTCGCGCGGCCAGTTGTCGGAGATTTTCGTGAAATCCCTGAGGTCGCAGATCATGATCGCGGCGCGCACCGTGGTGCCGGTGCCGCGCCTGGTGGCGCCGGCCAGGATCAGCTCGCCGGCATGGGAGCCGACATAGGTCTCCAGCAGCGTTCGYGCCAGCCGGTTCTTGATGCGGATTTCGCTGACCAGCGCCAGCACCGGCAGCAGTTTCTTCAGCGCAGCGATGTGCGCGTCGTTGAAACCGCCAGGACGGTCGGTCGCGAAGGTGACGAGATGGCGCTTGCCGAGGGTGTGGTAAAGCGGCCAGGCCACATAGTCGGTCAGGCCCTTGGTCCGCATCTCGTCATAGAGGGCGTGCTTGCGGCCGAGCGCCGGATCGCGTTCGAGGTTCTCGCGCACCTCGGTCGCCCCCTCGAACATTTCGTTCGCGGGACTGCCGATGAATTCGGACCGCTCGCGCACGTCATAATCGACCCGCGCGATCTCGGCCTCGCGCATGCCGTCGGACCACATGAAGCGGGCCCCCAGCCATTGCGGATGATGGATCAGGACGTGAAGCGTGGACCGCTTCAGCGGAATGCCGGCCTGCTGGAGGCGGAGACACATCTGCGCAAAGATATTGTCGATGAAGCGCTCGTCGCGCGTGCCGTTGGTCRGCCAGTCGACGACGCCGTCGGACAGCGTGGCGGGCGGATTTTTGTCTGGCGCGTTCATATCCTGGCCCTTCGCGGCGGTCTGCACGTGAGGAGATATCGTGCTCCGGCGCGACCGCGTCAACCTAGCCAGTTGCCCGGATTGTGCGCATCGGCTGCGCGGTTGCCGCCTAGCCGGCGAGCCGGATCGATCCCAGCACCGCCAGCCCCGAAACGAGCGCGAGCTGCGATGCCTCGGTCAGCTCGACCTTCAGCGTGCTGCCGTGGGGGATGACAAAATCCTCGCTATTGAGGCGAATGCTGCAATTGCCGGAAACCGCGTAAACCAGATGCGTGCCGGCGGACAATGGCCGATCGCCGGGCTCCCGGAGTGCCAGAAGCGCGATCTCCGCCGCACCGCGCCGGGCCATCAGGTTCACGACCTCGACGGGACCGGCCTCGAGCTCGGTCACGATCTCGAGCTCGCCGGTGAAGCGCACGGTCGTGAACGGCTCGCGCTCGTCGAATTCCTGCCCCGGTGCTTTCAGCACCAGCCCGCGCCCCGCGACGACCATCTGCAAGCGGTCGATGCCGGGCATGTAGGAGAACGGACCGGACGCCACGATCGGCGTGGACGCAAAGCGCCAGAGCAGGCTGTCCCAGTCCTTCGCCGGGCTACCGGCACGATGGGCATCCGCGATGTCGGTGAAGATGCCGCCGCCGTTCTTCCAGGGCGAGCGGGTGTAGTCCTCGGATTTCAGCAGCGTGGTTTTCATGGCTTGAAGGCGTCCGGGAATGCAAGTAGCTGTTCAGCGCGCATCATGCGCGTGACGCGCCGACTTTGCCAACCGATTTGGCGGACAGCTGCGCCAACCACGCAGACAGGATCGTAGCCCGGACGGAGCGCAGCGCAATCCGGGACGTCTCTCGCGTTGGGACAGCGACCCGGATTGCGCTGCGCTCCATCCGGGCTACGGATCCCTCACTCGCCCTTGCCCGCCTTCAGCTTCGGCAATGTCTCGACGATCTTCTGCTTGCCGTCGACGATCTCGGCGAGGAAGCTGGCGCGGTCGATGTCGCCGTTCTGGTCCCAGCTTGCTTCCATCAGCATGCCCGGGGCCTTGTCGGGCCTCAGGGTCAGGCCTTTCATCGCGGCGCCAAAAGCCTTGCTGTCGAACTTGCCGATCTTTTCGGTGACGTATTTGACGAGATAGGCCGCGGTGTAGCCCTTGATGCCGTTGTGGTCGGGCCGATACTTGTAGCGGTCGCTGAACTTCTTTGTGAAGTCCTCGATGGCGGGAATCGGAGCGTCGGCGGAAAGGCCGACATGGCCGCGCACGCCGTTGGCGGCGGGGCCGGCGAGTTCGACCACTTTCTGGCTCAGCAGCGTGGTCTCGCCGAACAATGGCGTCAACAGGCCCTGCCGCTTCGCCTCGATCAGGAAGCGGGCGCTCTCCTCTTCGTTGGTATAGACGAAGATCGCGTCGGCCTTTGCGCTCTTCAGCTTGATGACGTCGGAGCCGAAATCGACCTGGCCTTGCTCGGTGGAGATATCGGCCGCGATCTCGATATTGCGCGCCTTCATCTCCTTCAGAAAATTATCGTGGCCGCCTTTGCCGAAATCGTTGTTGACCCAGACTAGCGCGACCGTCTTCACCTTGAGCTTGTCGTGCAGATAGTTGGCGATCTTCGGCATCGAGAATTGCTGGCCGAAGGCGGTGCGGAACACCCAGGGGTTGCCCTGCGTGGTGATATCGGCGGCTTCGGCACCGACGATCTGTGGAATCTCGGCCTGTTGCGTCAGCGCCATGTTGACCTTGACCGAGCCGGAATAGATCGGCCCGAGCACGACATAAGGGTCCTTGTCCAAAACCTTCTGCACCTGCGCGCGCGAGACGCCGGGATTGCTCTGGGTGTCGAGATGCTCGGTCTGGATTTTCCGGCCCAGAATGCCGCCGGCATTGTTGATCTCGTCGACCGCGAGCGCGACGCCGTCGCGCCAGTTGGTGCCGGAGACCGCGCCGGGCCCGGACAGCTCGATTACATCGGGGATGTAGACCGTGGTCTGCGCGCAAGCCGCGCCCGCCCACAGCGATGCCACGATGGCRATACCGAGCATTCCTGCAAAATGTCTCATCACGTCCCTCCCCTTTTAGCTCTGTTGTTATCTTGTTCGTCCGCCGCGCCGTCGAAGCCGAGCAGCCGTGCCGGCGTTCGCCACAGCAGGCGATGCTGGTCGCCCGGATCCGGAAACAGCTTGGTCAACACCGCGAGCAGCGGGCCGTAGTCGAGCCGCTCATCGGCGCGCAGGAACGGATAATCCGAGCCCCAGACGCAGCGATCGAGCGTGAAGGCTTCGACGAGGGCCGCGATGAACGGCCAGGTGTCCTCGTAGGGATGTGGCTGCTGCGAGAACTTGTAATAGCCGGAGAGCTTGACGTGTGCGTCTCGCTCGCGGCCGATCGCGAGCAGCGCCTGGAAGGCCTTGCCCTTCAGGCCCTGTGCAAGCGAGGGACGTCCGCAATGGTCGAACACCAGACGCATATGTGATTTCTCGATCAGCGGCAGCAGGTCGAGCAACTGGTCCTGCTCGACCTGGATCTGGAGAAACAGGCCGAGGCCTTCGAGCTTCTCCAGCAGCGGCGCCGCCCTGAGATAATAATCGGCGCCGTGGAACGGCACGTTGAAGGCGACGCCGATCACACCGGCCGCCTTCAGCCGTTCGAGTTCGCCGATCTCGACGTCGTTCTCGACCACGGCGACGCCCCTGAAGCGGCCGCCGCCCTGACTCAAGGTGTCGAGCAGGATGCGACTGTCGCTGCCGTAGCCGGTGTTGGTGGCAACCACGAGCGCGTGCCTGATATCGAAAGCGTCGAACACGCGGATGAGCTGCGCCGCAGGCGCGATCTCCTGCCCGCTCGGCCGGTATGGCGTGTCGGCGGAGTAAGGAAAGCGGACTGGATCGATGGCGTGGATGTGGCAGTCGATCCTGGGGGACACTGGCAGCGTCATGGCGCAGAGACCCTCCGGCGTGGTTCAGAACGTCGCTTCGATGGCCTTGATCAACTCCGGCGTCACGTCGGGGATGACGCCGAACCATGCCTTGAAGGCGAGCCGGGCCTGGTTGAGCAAGAGGCCGAGCCCGTTCACGGTCACGCAGCCGCGCGCACGGGCCTCGGCCAGGAACGGCGTTTCCAGCGGCGTGTAGATGAGATCGGCGGTGAGCGTTTCGGGCCTCAAGCGCGACAGGTCGATCTCCAGCGCGCCCTTGCCGACCATGCCGCGATCGGTGCAGTTGACTAGCAGGGCGACATCGCCGAGCGCAGCGCCACGGTCATCCCACGCAACGGTGCCGACGGCGGAGCCGAAATCCCTGGCGAGCGCCTGCGCCTTCTCTGCGGTGCGGTTGGCGATGCGGATCTCGCGCGCGCCATTTTCGAGCAGTGCGACCACCACCGCGCGCGAGGCGCCGCCCGCGCCGAGCAGCAGGATCGGCCCGGCATCGCCGCGCCAGTCGGACCTCGCGTCGCGCAGGCTCTGCACGAAGCCGTTGCCGTCATTGTTGAAGCCGGAGAGCGTGCCGTCCTTCTCGACGACGATGGTGTTGACCGCGCCGATGCGCCTTGCCGTTTCGTCGACGCGGTCGAGCAGCGGCATGGCCGTCTGCTTGTGCGGCATGGTGACGTTGCAGCCGCGGAAGCCGAGCGCGACGAGGCCGCGCAGCGCATCCTCCAGCCGCTCCGGCTTGACCGCGAGCGGCACGTAGCTGCCGCGAATTCCGTGCGCCTTCAGCCAGTAATTATGAATGACCGGCGAGCGCGAATGCGCGACCGGAATTCCGATGATTCCCGCCAAGCCGAATCCGTCCGCCTGCGACATGCCGCGCTTCCCATTCCCCAAGGCCGCCGGCGCATGTTGCGCAGGGCAATTGTTCCTCCATGGCCACGCCTTTTGGCGCTCGACCATGCTATTTGGTCATTTGTCCAATTCTATTAGGCGGAACGGTCAGCTGGCGCAATCTGAATCTCGCGAGGGGAACGCGGCATGCAGGGGACCTGGTGCCGGAGCCCGGCAGACATCGATCCCCACGTGCCATGCCGGCTTCAGTGCGTCATTTCGACGTCAATGCCGCGACCGGACGCCAGCCATCGTCAGGCGCTGCGGCGATGAATTGCCGGCAACGGTCGCGCATCAACTCGGCGGGGCGATCGTGCGCGCGTTGCTTCAACACGGCTTCGAAATCGGCGAGCGCAGCGGCAAACCGGCGCACCCGATAATTGGCGAGACCGTGCTCGTAATCCGCGATCCAGCCGGCTTCGGTCACGCCTTGATCCGCGATTCCGACGAGCTCGTGGACCGAGAGCCCCTCCTCTCGTCCGTAAACCGCAATGCGGTCGATCTCACGCGAGACGATGGCGCCGCGCGCCAGGCGTTCGGTCGCCTCGCCGATCAGGATTTGCGTTCCGTAGGATTTGTTGGCGCCCTCCAGCCGGCTTGCGACATTCACGGCATCGCCGATCACGGTGTAGTTCAGCCGCAGCTCCGAGCCGATATTGCCGACCAGCATGCGGCCGGAATTGATGCCGATGCGGATCTGGAGCGGCTGGCCGAGATCGTCGGCAAGGCCAGACTGGTCGATCACCCTGCGGCAGGCCAGCGCCGCGCGGCAGCATCGCGCAGCGTGGTCCTCTTGCGGCTGCGGCGCGCCCCAGAACGCCATGACGGCGTCGCCGATGAACTTGTCGATCGTTCCGCCGTTGGCGACGATAATTTCCGAGGTGAGGTCAAGATAGCGCGACAGCAGCGGCACCACGCGGTCGCCCAGCCGCTCGGACAGTCCGGTGAAGCCGGCGATGTCGATGAACATGACGCTGAGCTCCTGGATGCTGCCGCCGGGCCTTGCCTCGACGCCCTGGCGCAGCAGGTCACGGACGAGATCGGCCGGAATGAACTTGCGGAAGGCGGATAGTCCGGACGCCATCTCGGCAATCGCGCCCGACAGGCTCGCGATTTCCTTGAGCCGCGACGGATGGCGACGGACCTGCTCCAGCGCGAACGCCTCGACATGGCGAAGCTCGCCGACGACGCGGGACAACGGCGCGGCGATGACCGAACGCGCCAGCATTGCCGAAGCCATCGCCGCGAACACGGCGCCGACGGCAAGACCGAGAATCAGGCGCCGCAGCGTCGTCTCGACCGGGCCGAGAAATTCGGCCTCGGGGATCACGGTCGCGAGCGACCAGCCGGGAAACGGCAGCGGCGTCAGCGCAACCTCGTAGGCCGCGCCGCCTGACGTGAGCCGGCTACGCCAGGCCTCCTTGCGGCCGGCCTCACCCGCCTTTTCGAGCGCTGCGCGCGCGAGCGGGAGCAGCGTGGTGTCGCCGCCTGCCGGATGCAGCTCGTCGGCATCCTTGTCCGGCGCGGCGACGAGTTCGCCGCTGCCATCGACGATGAAGGCCGTTCCCGTGCGACCGACCTCAAGCTGCGACAGGAAGCGTGCAAGCCTTGTATATTCGATGATGACAGCCAGAACGCCTTGCCGCTCCTGATAGACGTCGATCGGGCCCGCAAAGGCGATCGACGGCCGCTCGCCGGTCGGATGGTCTACGACCCTGAACCATTGCGGGTCGTCCGCGGTGAGCCCGGCCTTGAACCAGGCCTGGTCGGCGACGCGGAAATCAGTCGGCTCGAACCGGCGGTTGGCGAATTCGATATCGCCGGGCACGACGTCATATTCATCGATGCGGCGCTGACCGGGATGATCGGTCAGCGAGATCTCCATCATCTCCAGCCGGCGATCACCGAGCTTGTGCGCGCCGACGAACGCTCCGTCCGGCCAGCCGAAGGCGACCCAGGAGATCGTGGCCTGCGATTGCAATTGCGACAGGAACACGAATTCGCGCTTGTCGGCCTCGCGGGTGTCGAGCACGTTCTGGAGGAACAGGGTGCGGATCGCGGTGTGCGCCGCGCGCGCCTCGTCGACGATGGCCGAGACCTCCTTGCGCACCGCCGCCACGATCTGCTCGTTGATGGTTGAAGCCAGCTGCCGGCTGGTCGCCTCCGCGGTGCGCCACCACAACAGGCTGGAAAAGGCAGCCGTCAGCAGGATCGCCGCGAGCACCAGTGCGGACACGGCGAGACGGATGCTGACCGTCAGCCTTGCGATCGCCTGGAGCCGCCGTCCGGGATCAACATTCATCGCCGTTTTCGCCTTCGCAGATCTGCGTATCCTCTAACATCGCTCTACGCCGCCGGCCCTCATTCGTTACGTGTGGCAGGTGCGGGCCGTCCCCGCCAATGCCCGACGGCTAACGTCTCGATAGCGCCAAGGCATTGGATTTGCGCCGGCGTTTGCCCGCTAATCCCGGCCCAAGCGCACCAACCGGGCGCCCCGACCAATCGGTCTCACGGACTCGTGAGCACCCCGGCAGTAACGCCGGCTGCGCACGAGGCGAACGAGATCATGCGCCTTCGCCTGCCAGGCGATGCCATTTCGAACAGGAGAACTGCGATGTCTGCCAAACACGTTGTCACCACGCTCGCTCTCGCCGGCGCCATGTCGACCGCGCTCGCGACCCTTGCCGCCGCCGGCCCGCTGACCAAGGCCGAGGCCGATGCCGCCGTCGCCGCCAAGAAGGAGAAATGCTTCGGCGTCGCGCTGAAGGGCCAGAACGATTGCGCGGCGGGCCCGGGCACGACCTGCCAGGGTACCTCGACCGTCGACTTCCAGGGCAACGCCTGGAAATTCGTGCAGGGCGGCACCTGCACCAGCATCGACCTGCCGGGCGGCAAGAAGGGCTCGCTCAAGCCGGTCTGACGGCCCGGCCGATCCATCACGCCACACGAAGGAAGCGGAGAGGTATCATGATCACGGCCATCAAGCCCGCCACCGTGCCGCTTCGCTTTTCACTTCCGATCGGCGGTGTCGCCGGAACCAGCTTCAAGCCCGAGCACCTTCCCGCGATTCTCGAAGCCGGCCCGCAAGCCGGCTTCTTTGAGGTGCACGCCGAGAACTACATGGGCGCGGGCGGACCGCCGCATCGCGCGCTGGAGACGATCCGCCGCGACCATCCGCTATCTCTGCACGGCGTCAGCATGTCGATCGGCGGGCCCCAGCCGCTCGACAAGACGCATTTGGCGCGCTTCCGCAGCCTCGTCGCGCGCTACCAGCCCGCACTGGTCTCAGAGCATCTGGCGTGGTCGACGCATGAGACCAGCTTCTTCAACGATCTGCTGCCGCTGCCCTATACCGAGGCGACACTGGCCTGCGTCTGCGATCACATCGACCAGGTGCAGGAGGCGATCCGCCGTCCGCTGCTGCTGGAGAACCCGTCGACTTACCTGACCTTCCGCGAGTCCGCGATGAGCGAGACCGATTTCATTCGCGGCATCGTGGCGCGCACGGGATGCGGCCTGCTGCTCGACATCAACAACGTGTTCGTGTCAGCGACCAATCACGGCTTCCCCGCGCTCGACTACCTCGCCGATTTCCCGCTTGCTCACGTCGGAGAGATTCATCTCGCCGGCCACGCGGAGCAGACCGATGATGACGGCAACCTCCTCCTCATCGACAGCCACGACGGCCCGGTCGCGGACGCCGTGTGGAAGCTGTTCGAGATCATCATCGCGCGGCGCGGTCCCGTGCCGACGCTGATCGAATGGGACAGCAGCATCCCGGCATGGCCGATCCTGCGGGCCGAGGCCGCCGCCGCGCAGGCGATCCTCGATCGCTGCAAGCTGGCCGCAGCAACGGAGGATCGCCATGCGGCGTGATGCTGACCTTGGATTTGCCGCAGCCTTCGCGCCACCGCTGCTCGACCCCGCGCGCGAGGTGCCGACGGCCGTGGCCGGCCGGAAYGGCAAGCCGGCGGGCCGACGCTACGACGTCTACCGCAACAACGTCACGGTCAGCCTGATCGAGACGCTGGCTGCGATCTATCCGGCGGTGCAGCGCATCACGGGACCCGATTTCTTCCGCGCCATGGCGCGCTTCCATGTCCGCAGCAGCCCGCCGGCCTCGCCGCTGCTGTTCGAATATGGCCACGACTYTCCGGACTTCATCGCCGGGTACGAGCATGCGCAGGATATGCCCTGGCTCGCCGACGTCGCCCGCATCGAGCGCGCCTGGCTCGATGCCTATCATGCCGCCGACGCGCTAACGCTGGCGCCGATGCGGCTGTTCGCCATCGCGCCGGAGCGGCTTGGCGGTCTCGTCCTCACGCCGCATCCGGCCACACGAATCGTACGATCGCCATATGCGGCCGTGACGATCTTTGCCGCCAATCGCGACGGCACGCCCACCGCGCGCATCGACGCATCCACGCCGGAAGACGCCCTGATCACACGTCCCGAATTCGACGTCGTGGTGCGCCACCTTCCGCCCGGCGGCGCCGTCTTTGCCGCCAGCCTGATGTCCGGCCAACCGCTCGGCGCGGCCGCAATGGCAGCGTTCGACGCATCGCCTGAATTCGACATCGCCGCGAACATCGCCGGCCTGATCGAGGCGGGCGCATTCACCTCGCTTGCTGCTGGAGATGCATGATGATCACGGACCAACGCATGACGACCAGCGGCAGCCTGCCGTCACTCGGGCTGCTCGTCGACAAGGCCAATCAGCTGGTGCAGACGATTGCGGCTCCCTCGCTTGTCCAGCTCGTGCTGCGCGTGGCGCTGTCCGTACCGTTCTGGCGCTCGGGCATGCTGAAATGGGGGGGCTTCCTGCGGCTCAACGACACCRCGGTGACGCTGTTTAGCGACGAGTTCATGCTGCATCTGCCCGGCGGGCCCTACCACTTTCCGGCGCCGGCGGTGATGGCTTTCCTGTCGGGCTGCGGAGAGATCATGTTCCCGATCCTGCTGGTGCTGGGACTAGGCACGCGGTTTGCGGGACTCGGACTATTGTTCATGACAGTGATCGTCGAGCTCACGGTGCCCGACGGCTGGCCGATCCACCTCACCTGGGCGGCCATGGCGCTCGGCATCATGGCCTACGGGCCGGGGAGCCTCTCGCTCGACCATCTCATCTGTCGTGCACGATCGCACGGGCGATAGGCACTCGCCGCCGCTCGCGTCCGTAGCCCGGATGGAGCGCAGCGCAATCCGGGTCAGCTCGGGCGATGAGGCAGCGCTCCCGGGTTACGCTTTCGCTCCATCCGGGCTACGGGATCAGATCCTACATCCCGCTCAGGCCGCTATCCACCGCGAGCGTCTGCGCGGTGACGTAGACGCTTTCGTCCGACAGGAAGAACAGCACGGCATAGGCGATCTCCCACGCCGTCGCCTGGCGGCCGAAGGGGACGTGGCCCTTGCCGCGCGAGGGGCGGCCGGCGCCGGCTTCGCGGCCGTTGGGGGTATCGACGAGGCCGGGATAGACGAGGTTGGCACGGATGCCGCGGCGCGCGCCGAGATGGGCGATGTTGCGCATCAGGCCACCGAGCGCGGCCTTGGAGGAGTCATACACCGCCATCTGCGATCCGGCCTTCAGC
>NZ_JBFUES010000100.1:0-12641 GCF_056403875.1 Bradyrhizobium sp. P2_E8 | reverse complement strand
CGTCGCGGTCGGCATCGCCTTGATGCTGTTCGGAACCGGGCTTGCCTTCTATCTCGGCAAGCCGCTGATCGAGCCCACCGCACCGCGACTACCCGCAATCGATTTCGGCTGGTGGAGCGACATCCCGCAGGTCCGCGCGGCGCTACGCGTCAACGTCCTGTTCCTGATCGGCGTCGCGCTTGCCCCGATCCTCTATTGGGCCTTCCGCACCACACGCTGGGGCCTTCTCATTCGCACAGCCGGCGAAAGCTCTGACGCCGCACGCGCCATGGGCCACTCGGTGCTGCTGATCCGCCTGCGTGCCACCATGGTCGGCGGCTTTCTCGCCGGCATCGGCGGCTCGTTCCTGTCGCTGTTCTATCCCGGCAGCTGGAACGAGGGCCTGTCCTCCGGACAGGGCATCACGGCCGTCGCGCTCGTCATCTTCGCGCGCTGGGATCCCTTGCTGTGCCTGTGGGCCTCGCTCGCCTTCGGCGGCGCCGCCGCGCTGGGACCGGCGCTGCAATCGGTTGGCGTCACCTCCGGCTATCACCTCTTCAACGCCGCGCCCTACATCCTGACGCTGGCGATCATGATCATCACCTGCTCGCCGAAACGCACACTGACCGGAGCCCCGGCCGAATTGTCGATCACCCGCTAGAGAGCGAAGTCATGCCCGAGCGCTACATCAAGTCCGAGCCCTACGCCTGGCCCTATAACGGTGACCTCCGCCCCGAGAACACGGCGCTGATCATCATCGACATGCAGACCGATTTCTGCGGCGTCGGCGGCTACGTCGACAAGATGGGCTATGACCTCTCGCTGACGCGGGCACCGATCGAGCCCATCAAGAAGCTGCTCAGCGTCATGCGCGCTCAGGGCTTTCACATCATCCATACCCGCGAGGGCCATCGTCCCGATCTCTCCGACCTTCCCGCCAACAAGCGCTGGCGCTCGCGCCAGATCGGCGCCGGCATCGGCGATCCCGGCCCCTGCGGCCGCATCCTCGTGCGCGGCGAGCCCGGCTGGGACATCATCGAGGAGCTTAGCCCCCTGCCGGGCGAGCCTGTTATCGACAAACCCGGCAAGGGCTCGTTCTGCGCCACCGACCTGGAGCTGATCCTGCGCGTGCGCGGGATCGAGAACATCGTTCTGACGGGCATCACCACCGACGTCTGCGTCCACACCACCATGCGCGAGGCCAACGACCGCGGCTTCGAATGCGTGCTGCTGCACGATTGCTGCGGCGCCACCGACAAGAGCAATCACGATCATGCGCTCAAGATGATCAAGATGCAGGGCGGCGTGTTCGGTGCGGTCTCCACCTCCGACGCCTTCGTCGGAGCGATTTCGTGATCATCGGCGAAACGCCTCCGCCCTCAGGTGCGTTCGGCGTCGACGCCATCGCCATGACCATGCGCTTCGGCGATTTCCTGGCGCTCGACAATGTCGAGCTGAAGGTGCGGCCGGGGTCATTCCATGCGCTGCTCGGCGAGAACGGCGCCGGCAAGTCGACGCTCGTCAAATGCATCATGGGCTATTACCACGCAACCGAGGGCGACATCATCGTCGGCGGCCGCGAGCAGGCGATCGCCAACCCGAAGGACGCTCACGCCCTCGGCCTCGGCATGGTCTACCAGCACTTCACGCTGGTGCCGGCCATGACGGTCGCCGAAAACCTCGTGCTGGCCCGCGACAATGTGCCAGCCGTGGTGGACTGGTCGAAGGAGATGAAGGAGCTCGAGGCCTTCCTCGCGCGGATGCCCTTCAAGGTCCCGCTCTCCGCAAAGGTCTCCGACATCTCGGCCGGCGAACGGCAGAAATGCGAGATCCTGAAACAGCTCTATCTGAAGCGCCGCTTCCTGATCCTGGACGAGCCCACCTCGGTGCTGACGCCGGCGGAGGCCGACGAGGTGCTCGGCATGCTCCGCGACATGGTCGTCAGGGGCGAGCTGACGATCCTGATGATCACGCACAAATTCCGCGAGGTCATGGCCTTCGCCGACGAGGTCACGATCCTGCGCCGCGGCAAGCTTGCGGGAGCCGGCAAGGTCGCTGAGCTCACGCCAGACGCGATGGCCCGCACCATGATCGGTGCCGAGGAGCTGACCGTGCAGCCGCCACGCACCGGCGAAGCCGGCCAGGCGCGGCTGGAACTGGAAAAAATTCGCGCGCTCGACGACGCCGGCGCCATTGCCGTCCACGACGTTTCCCTGACCGTGCGCGCCGGCGAGATCGTCGGCATCGCCGGCGTCTCCGGCAACGGCCAGCGCCAGCTCGTCGAGGTGCTGGCCGGCCAGCGCGAGGCCGAGAGCGGCGAGATCCGTGTCGCCGGCGATCCCTATCACGCCAGCCGCGAGGAGATGCGGCGCCACAAGATGTCGCTGCTGCCCGAAGAGCCGCTGAAGAACGCCTGTGTCGGCGGCATGAGCGTCGCCGACAACATCGCCTTCCGCGAGTTCGACCGTGCGCCGTTCGCCAGCGGCGGCTGGTGGCTCAATCGCAGCGCCTTCCGCAACGACGCCAGGAAGAAGATCGGGCAGTACAAGATCAAGACCCGCACGCCCGATACGCCGATCTCGGCGCTGTCGGGCGGCAACGTCCAGCGCGCCGTGCTCGCCCGCGAGCTCGGCGGCGACGTCGAGGTGCTGATTGCCGCCAATCCCTGCTTCGGTCTCGACTTCGCGGCGGTGGCGCAGATCCACGCGGAGATCATGGCGGCGCGCAACCGCGGCGCGGCGGTGCTGCTGGTCAGCGAAGACCTCGATGAACTGCTCGAATTGTCCGATCGCCTCGTGGTAATGTTCCACGGCGCGTTCGTGTATGAAGCACGGACCAGCGAGGCCGATCTCACCGTGGTCGGCCGGCACATGGCGGGACACTGACCAATCGTTTGAGCATGATCTTTTCGGAAAACCGCTGCACACTTTTCCGGATCATGCTTTGGGAGGACCGATGGACGGCGCAGACGAACGCGACGAGCACTTTCTGCGCCTGTCCTYTGCGGTCGCCCGCCGTTCCCTCACCCATGGCAACCATCCCTTCGGCTGCATCGTCGTCGATGCGGACGGCAAGGTGCTGATCGAAACCGAGAACGGCTACATGCCGGATAGCGACGGCACTGCGCATGCCGAGCGCCTTGCGGCCACGCAGGCCTGCCGCTCGCTCGGCCGGGACGTGCTGGCAAAGGCCACGCTCTACTCCTCGGCAGAACCGTGCGCGATGTGCGCCGGGGCGATCTACTGGGCCGGCATCGGCCGCGTCGTCTACGGCCTCAGCGAGCACCGCCTGCGCGGCGTTACCGGCAACCATCCGGAGAACCCGACCCTCGACCTGCCCTGCCGCGCGGTCTTTGCCAGCGGCCAGCGACCGACGGAGGTCGTCGGGCCGCTGCTGGAGGCCGAGGCCGAGGCGCTGCACGACGGCGTGTGGACGAAGTAGCTCGATTTCGTAGGGTGGGTTAGCCGAAGGCGTAACCCACCTCTTCTGTTTCCGCAGACAAGAACCGTGGTGGATTACGCCTTCGGCTAATCCACCCTACATCACAGCACTCCAAAAACGACTGGCGCCGCGCGGGTCATGCGCGGCGCCATCGTTCTAGCTTGGAGACTTCAGTCGATCAGAACTTCACCGTGATGCCACCGTAGACCGTGGACTCGGTGCAGCTCTTTGTGCTCTGGCCAGTCGGCGCGATCGTGCAGACACCAGCCATGGCGTTGTGGTCGAGGCCGAACTTGTTCTGCCAGTAGCGGTAGGCAACCCACAGGTCGACGAAGTGCGAGTACTTGTCGCCCCAGACCGCCTTCGAAGCATCGAAGGTCAGGCGGATCGGTTCGCTGTTCAGCTCGGTCTTGGACTTGGTGCTGAAGATGCCTGTGCCCGACAGCGCGGGAAGGCCGTTCGAGTCACCCTTCGGTCCGTACCAGCCGGCGCGACCGCTGATCGACCAGAACTGCATGTTCGGCGGCAGGAAACCGAGGTCCATGTAGTAGTTGATTTCGACGGCCCAGGTCGGGTTGTAGCTGACATTGCCGTCGGAGTTACAGGTCACGCCGGGGACGCCGGCGCCGAACAGGCCGCACTGGGTGAAGGCGTTGTGGTTCGAGAACTCCCAGTACATCAACGGAGCGACGTTGATGTAGCCCTTGTAGGGAAGGTCGAAGGCGAACTGGAGACCGGCGACGACGTCGCGCTTGGCGGGCGCGAGGAAGTTGTTCTCGGTGTTGGCATCCATGCCGACTTCGAACGAAATGTTGTGCAGCGGCCCCATGGTGAAGGCCTTGGTGTTGAAGATCTCGTTCCAGCCGAAGGTCGAACGGAACAGGCCGTAGATTTCGGTGGCGCCCGCGCAATCGCTGGCGGTGCCGGCGATGTTCACGCCCGGCGCAACGCAAGGCGAGGCAGGGTCGTTATGACCCGACTTGAACATCGAGATGGTGAAGAAGTTGGTGCCGTAGGCCCAGAGGTCGAAGTGGGTGAAGGAGTAGACCTGCTTCGCGGTGGTGCCGTTGATGCTGCCGTCCGGACGGACGCTCCACATGCCGGGGTCGGTACCCTTGGGCATCCAGGAGAAGGACACGCGGTTGTCGATCACCAGGAAGAACGGGAGGTCGGCCGCCTTCTTGGCAGCCTTGACCGGCAGATCCGCCGCCTGGGCCAGGCCAGAGGTAGCGAGCGTAGCAAGTGACAGCGCGGCGGCTGCAATTGCCTTGAAGCGAAACGACATCCTGAATACCCCCAAGTTTGGACACGTAAAAATGAACGTCCCTTGGGTGCGACACTTGCGCCGATCTCCCGGGGTGAGAAGCCTCAACTTCTTTCAAGGCATGCCGCTTGTTTCGGCACGCGGCGGCATTTCACTGCGGAATTCCAGGGATTCTCGCGCGCTCCCTTCCGCCGGCCTACGACAAGGCAAGGCGGGCTATTGCCGGACATTCCCGTTTGATTTTGTTCGGCTTTCATGTCGGAGCGAGCGTGCAAGGCACGATGGTCGGCGGCCATCGTCACATCGCTCCGCAAATGCATACGCGCGGTGGCGCGACTTTGCTCAACTTCAGGTCAAGCCTGCACAGCCGGTTCCGATTTGGTTTGAACCGTCACAAATTTGCAACAGACGTCACGTGCAAGCCGCGCCCGCAAGGACAGTCCCGAGGCGCTGGAGCACGATCCGCACCCGGCCGGAGCGGCGACTCGCCGATATCAACCGCCTGCCGAAGCGTTGAGCAAGGGATGACGCTTTTCACACCTTACGCGGCGGTTCAAACTAGCTCACTATCGAGACACTTCACCCCATGCAAGCGCATCAGCGAATGTTAGATCCGACGCCTAACGGCCTGCATTCCGGCGAGTCCCCGCTGCTTCAGACGCTCGGGCTCACCAAGCGCTATGGGGATTTTCTCGCCAATGATTCCATCGACATCGATATCTGGCCGAAGGAAATCCACGCGCTGCTGGGCGAGAACGGCGCCGGCAAGTCCACGCTGGTCAAGGCGATCTACGGGCTGATCCAGCCCAGCGCCGGCGAGATTCGCTGGCAGGGCCAGCCGATCGTACTGTCCGGTCCGTCGGAAGCTCGCAGCCGCGGCATCGGCATGGTGTTCCAGCATTTCTCGCTGTTCGACAACCTCACCGTCGCCGAGAACGTCGCGCTCGGCCTCGACGGCAAAGAGTCCTTCAAGGACATGTCGGCGCGGCTGGAGCAGGTGTCGAAGACCTATGGACTGCCGCTCGATCCCAAACGCGAGGTCTGGCAATTGTCGGTTGGCGAGCGCCAGCGTATCGAGATCGTTCGCGCGCTGATGCAGGATCCGAAATTCCTGATCCTGGACGAGCCTACCGCCGTGCTGACGCCGCAGGAAGCCGACCAGCTCTTCATAGTGCTGGAGCGGCTCAAGGCCGAAGGCCGTGCCATCCTCTACATCAGCCACAAGTTGGRGGAGGTGAAGCGGCTCTGCGACACCGCCACGATCCTGCGCGGCGGCAAGAAAGTGGATACCTGCAATCCCCGGCTCGAGACCGCCGCCTCGCTCGCGCGCATGATGGTCGGCGGCGAGATCAAGGAAGTCAAAGCGCCCGCCGGCCGCAAGACCACCGTGCCGCGGCTCGTCGTCAACGACCTCACGCTCGCACCGAGCGAAGCGCACGGCGTTCGGCTTGAGCACATCTCGTTCGAGCTGAAGGGCGGCGAGATTCTCGGCATCGCCGGCGTCGCCGGCAACGGCCAGGACGAGCTGTTCGCCGCGCTTTCCGGCGAGCGGCTGTCCAGGGACCCCGGCACGGTGGTGATCGAGGGCATCGCCGCCGGGCATCTGTCGATCACGCAGCGGCGCAAGCTGGGGGCCGCCTTCGTTCCCGAGGAACGGCTCGGTCACGGCACCGCGCCGCGCATGAAGCTGTCGGAGAACGCGCTGCTGACCGGGCACGCCGCCAGCGGCATGGTCCATCGCGGCTTCATCGACACCGCGGCCACGCTGAAGACCGTCGACCGCGCGACCGAAACGTTCGACGTGCGCAAGGCCAAGCGCGATCCGGAGGCTGCGAGCCTTTCCGGCGGCAATCTGCAAAAGTTCATCGTCGGCCGCGAGATCCTGCGCAATCCGGCGGTGCTGGTGGTGAGCCAGCCCACCTGGGGCGTCGATGCCGGCGCTGCCGCCGTCATCCGCCAGGCGCTGCTCGATCTCGCAACCGCCGGCGCTGCCGTGCTGGTGACAAGCCAGGATCTCGACGAGCTCGCAGAGATCGCCGACCGCATCGCCGTGATGTTCCACGGCCACCTGTCCGCGCCGCTTGCAACAAGCGAGGCGACCCGCGAAAAGCTCGGCCTTCTGATGGGCGGCAGCAGCCTGGAACCGAAGGAGGCCGCGCATGCAGTTGGTGCTTGAGAAGCGCGCCGAGCGCTCCAACACGATCGCGCTGGTCTCGCCGCTGATCGCGATCGGGCTGACGATTGTCACCATGACCATCCTGTTCGCGATCCTCGGCAAGAATCCGCTGCTCGCGCTGCATGCCTATTTCATCGCGCCACTCACTGACAGCTATTCGCTCCAGGAGATCGCGGTGAAGGCGACACCGCTGGTGATGATCGCGATCGGCCTTTCGCTCTGCTATCTCGCCAATGCCTGGAACATCGGCGCCGAAGGGCAATTCCTGATCGGCGCGGTCGCCGGAAGCTGGATTGCGGTGAAGACGCAAGGCACCGACGCCGGGGCCTGGGTGTTGYCGGCCATGCTCGTGCTCGCAGCCGCGGCAGGCGCGCTCTATGCGCTGATCCCGGCCATCTGCAAGGTGAAGTTCGGCGCCAGCGAGATCCTGACCAGCCTGATGCTGGTCTATGTCGCCGATCTCTTTCTCGACTACCTCGTGCGCGGCCCCTGGCGCGATCCGCACGGCTTCAATTTCCCGACCACCGCCGAATTCGATCCGGTGGCGACGGTGCCGCTGCTGATCGAAGGCGGCCGGCTCCATCTCGGGTCGATCATCGCCCTGCTCGTCGTTGCAGCGGCGGCGATCCTGCTCGGGCGAACCATCAAGGGATTCGAAATCCGGGTGGTTGGCGCGGCGCCGCGCGCGGCGCGATTCGGCGGCTTCAACGCCAACCAGCTGATCATCCTGACCTTCGCCGTGTCAGGCGCGCTGGCCGGCCTCGCCGGCATCATCGAGGTCGCAGGCCCGGTCGGACATCTCCAGCCCGGCATCTCGCCAGGCTACGGTTTTACCGCGATCATCGTCGCTTTCCTCGGCCGGCTGAATCCCCTTGGAATATTAATTGCAGGCCTTTTTCTCGCACTGACCTTTATCGGCGGCGAGCAGGCGCAGATCGCGATGAAGATCCCGTTGGACGTCACCAAGGTATTTCAGGGCATCCTGCTGTTCTACGTGCTCGCCTGCGACTCCCTCATTCTCTACCGCTTCAAGCTGGTCTTCCCGAACCGACAGGTGGCCCGTGGAACTGGTTGAAGCCATCATCCTTGCGGTGCTCGCCGCCTCGACGCCGCTTCTGATCGCGGCGACCGGCGAGCTCGTGACCGAGCGCTCCGGCGTGCTCAATCTCGGCGTCGAAGGCATGATGATCGTCGGCGCGGCCTGCGGCTTTGCCGGCGCCTGGCTGACCGGCTCGATCTTCGTCGGTGCGCTGTTCGGCATCGTCGCGGGCGCGCTGATGTCGCTGATCTTCGCCCTGATGGCGCTCGGCCTCGCGGTCAACCAGGTCGCAACGGGCCTGGCGCTGACCATCCTCGGCATCGGGCTCTCCGGCCTGATCGGCGCCGGGTTCGTCGGCGAGCGCATCACGCCGGCGGTGCATCTTGCCATTCCCGGCCTCACCGGCATCCCGCTGATCGGCCGCGTGCTGTTCGGCGAGGACGCCTTCGTTTACTTCTCCATCGCGCTCATCATCGGCGTCTGGTGGTTCCTGTACCGCACGCGGGCGGGCTTGATCCTGCGCGCCTGCGGCGACAATCACGTCTCCGCGCACGCGCTCGGCTATCCCGTGCTGCGCATCCGCACTTTCGCCGTGATGTTCGGCGGCGCCTGCGCCGGGCTTGCCGGCGCTTACCTGCCGCTCGCCTACACGCCGTTCTTCATTCCCGGTATGACCGCGGGCCGCGGCTGGATCGCGCTGGCGCTAGTGGTGTTCTCGTCCTGGCGGCCGGGCCGGCTCGTGGTCGGCGCTTATCTGTTCGGCGCGGTGACGATCCTGCAACTGCACGCGCAGGGCTGGGGCGTCGGCATTCCCTCGCAGTTCATGTCGGCGCTGCCTTACCTCGCAACCGTCATCGTCCTGGTCCTGTTGTCCCGGGCGCGCACCGGCGGCTCGACCGCACCCGCTGCGCTCGGCACCGTGTTCGTGCCTGACCGCTGAGTTTTCAATTCCGCGGCGGGCGCGATGGGGCGCGCACGCTGCGGATCGTGGCTTTCCCCGACTATCTGGAGATCGATGATGAGAAAATCACTTCTTGCACTGGCTGCCGGGCTTCTGCTTGCCGGAAGCGTCAGTGCCGCCTCCGCCGCCGACAAGCTGAAGGTCGGCTTCATCTACCTCGGCCCGGTGGGCGACCTCGGCTGGACCTACCAGCACGAACAGGGACGTCTGGCGCTGGTGAAGGAATTGGGCGACAAGATCGAGACCACCACGCTCGAGAACGTCCCTGAAGGTCCCGACGCCGAGCGCGCCATCGAGCAGCTCGTTCGCGCCGGCAACAAGCTGATCTTCACGACGTCGTTCGGATACATGGATCCGACGCTGAAGGTCGCCAAGAAATACCCGAACGTGCATTTCGAGCACGCCACCGGCTACAAGCGCGACAAGAACATGTCGACCTATTCGGCCAAATGGTATCAGGGCCGCTACATCCAGGGCCTGATCGCGGCCAAGATGTCGAAGTCCGGCGTGCTCGGCTATATCGGCTCGTTCCCGATCCCCGAGGTCGTCTCCGGCATCAACGCGACGATCGTCGCGGCGCAGACGATCAACCCGAACATCAAGGTCAAGATCATCTGGGCCAACACCTGGTTCGATCCGGGCAAGGAAGCCGACGCCGCCAAGGCGCTGATCGACCAGGGCGCCGACGTCATCATGCAGCACACGGACTCGCCGGCGGCGATGCAGATCGCCAGCGAACGCGGCAAGCTCGCCTTCGGCCAGGATTCCGAGATGATCAAGTTCGGGCCCAAGACCCAGCTGACCTCGATCCTCGACACCTGGGGCCCCTACTACATCGAGCGCGTCAAGGCCGAGCTCGCCGGCACCTGGAAGTCCGAGGACACCTGGGGCGGCCTCGACAGCCACATGTTCGCGATGGCGCCCTACACCAACATGCCCGACGACGTGAAGAAAATGGCCGAGGATGCCCAGGCCGCGATCACCGCCGGCAAGCTGCATCCGTTCAAATGCCCGATCGTTGGGCAGGACGGCAAGGAGGTCGAGTGCAAGGGCGGCGCCAATCTCGCTGACGGCCAGATCCTTGGCATGAATTTCTACGTCAAGGGCATCGACGACAAGCTGCCGGGCAAGTAGCACGCTTCTTGCATTGCCTGGATCACCTGCTCCTCCCGGAGGAGGTTCGGAGGGGGTAGCCACGAGCACCCGGCACTTGTGGTTGCCCCCTCTTTCTATTCCGCCCCTATCCGGCCTGCATCGCCCGCGCCGCGGAACCGTGGCGGCGGATGAGATCGGCGACATCCAGTCCCGGAATCGCGCCGTCGATGACGGCCCATTGTCCTGCCACCATGACCCGGTCGGCCCGATGCGCCCCGCACAGCACCAATGCGGCCAGGGGATCGCCATGGCCGGAGAAGCGCAGCTCGTCGAGCCTGAACAGCGCGAGATCGGCCGCCTTGCCGACGGCAATCTCACCGAGTTCCGGCCGGCCGACACAGGCCGCCGAGCCCTTGGTGGCCCAGCGCAGCGCATCCTTGTGGCTGACCTTCGTCACCCCGTAGCGCGCCCGTTGCAGCAGGAACGCGGCCCGCACCTCCTGCATCAGGTTCGACCCGTCGTTCGRAGCCGAGCCGTCCACGCCGATGCCGATCCCGACACCGGCCTCCTCCATCTCGCAGACCGGGCAGCAACCGGATGCCAGAAGCTGATTGCTGCAGGCGCAATGGCTGACGGTCGTCCCGGCCTTGCCGAGCCGCTTCATCTCGTCCGGATTGAAGAAGATTCCGTGGGCGAGCCAGGTCCGCGCATTGAGCCAGCCGCATTGCTCCAGATAGTCGAGCGGACGGCAGCCATACATCTGCTGGCAGAACTTGTTCTCGTCCTCGGTCTCGGCGAGATGGGTGTGCAGGCGCACGTCGAGCTTGTGGGCGAGATCGGCGGTCGCGCGCATCAGGGAGGTCGTGACCGAGAACGGCGAGCAAGGCGCGAGTGCGATCTGCACCATCGCATCCGCACCGCGCTGGTGATGCCTTGCGACCACGCGCGCGCTGTCGGCGAGAATCGTGTCCTCGTCCTGCACGACGCTGTCGGGCGGCAGACCACCGTCGCGCTGCGACAGGTTCATCGAGCCGCGCGTCAACAGCACGCGCATGCCGAGCCGTTTTGCGACACCGACCTCGATATCGACGGACTCCTCGAGCCCCGCCGGAAACACGTAGTGATGATCGGTCGTGGTGGTGCAGCCCGACAGCAGCAGTTCGGACATCGCCACGGTCACGCCGAGCTCCAGCGCATCAGGCGTCATCCTCGCCCACACCGGATAGAGCGCCTGGAGCCAGGGAAACAGCTCGCGGTCCATCGCCGCCGGCAGCGCCCGCGTCAGCGTCTGGTAGAAATGATGATGGGTGTTGATGAGGCCCGGCAGCACGACGTGTTCGCCCGCGTCGAACACCGCGACATCCGTGGTCGCAGGCACGCCGCCGGCCGGCACGAGCTCGACGATTCGGCCATCCTTCACCACGATCCCGCGCCCGGCGCCGTCGGCGAGGATGGCCAGCGGATCCCTGATCCAGATCGGCTTTGCGTCGCTCATGATCCTGCTTCTCCCCACATCCGCTGACGGCAGACCGGCAAGCCGGAGGCCAGCCCGATCGCGTTCCGGCTGCGACTTCTTGTTGCGACTTGGCTCTGGTCTTGCAAGACTTTCCCTCGGTACAAATCACTCGGTGCAAGCGCTGGCGCAGCCATGGACTTGAATACCATCACAGCCGTAGCCCATCCGCAAACGCGCGCGCAGCTGCCCGTTTGGACGCCAGGTGATGCTTGGCTCGCAGGCGGCACCTGGCTGTTCTCGGAGCCGCAAGCGCAGCTGACACGGCTGATCGATCTCACCGATCTGAAATGGCCGGCGCTGACGATCACCGAGAGCCATCTCGGCATAGCCGCAACTTGCACTGTCGCGCAGATCGATGGGCTCGCCTGTCCGCCCGACTGGCTCGCGGCGCCGCTGATCAACCAGTGCTGCCGCGCCTTCCTTGCTTCGTTCAAGATCTGGAAGACCGCAACCGTCGGCGGCAATCTCTGCATGTCGCTGCCGGCGGGTCCGATGATCTCGCTCACATCAGCGCTCGACGGCGTCTGCACGATCTGGAAGGCCGGCGGCGGCGAACAGAAGATTCCCGTCATCGACTTCGTCACCGGCAACCAGCGCAACCGCCTGACGCCGGGCGACCTGCTGCGGCAGATCGATATCCCGATTGCCGCGCTGAAGCGCCGCACGGCGTTTCGTCAGATCTCGCTCGCCCCGGTCGGCCGCTCGGCGGCGCTCCTGATCGGCAGCCTCGATCCCGATGGCACGCTGGCGCTGACCGTCACGGCATCGACGGTGCGGCCGATCCGGCTCGCCTTCCCCAAACCGCCGGACGCGAACGCGCTTCGCGACGCGATCGTGCAGCAGATCACGGATGATCTTTACCACACCGACATCCACGGCAAGCCGCTCTGGCGCAAGCACATGACGGTGCGGCTCGCCGAGGAGATTCGCGGCGAACTCCTGGGGGCAACGCCCTCATGAGCTTCGAGATCAACGGCAAGACGTTTCCGCAGGAGCCACGCGCCGGCCAGTGCCTGCGCACGTTCCTGCGCGAGCTCGGTCATTTCGGCGTCAAGAAGGGCTGCGATGCCGGCGATTGCGGCGCCTGCACCGTGTTGCTCGACGGCGAGCCGGTGCACAGCTGCCTGATCCCGGCGTTCCGCGCCGAGGGGCGCACTGTGACCACGATCG
>NZ_JBFUES010000099.1:0-12791 GCF_056403875.1 Bradyrhizobium sp. P2_E8 | reverse complement strand
TTCTGCTCGAGGACAAGGGCTATTCGCTGGCGCTGCATTACCGCCTCGCGCCGCATGCGGAGAAGGCGATCTTCGAGGCCGTCTCGCTAATCCGCGCCGACCTGCCCAATGCGCCGATCGAGGTGCTGCCCGGAAAGTTCGTCTGCGAGATCAAGCATTCCGGCTTCACCAAGGCGACGGGCGTGCGCGAGTTGATGCAGCACGAACCGTTCAGGGGACGGCGTCCGCTGTTCATCGGCGACGACGTCACCGATGAGACCGTGTTCGCGATCATGCCTGACATGAACGGGCTCGCTTTCTCGGTCGGCCGCCGCGCCATGGGCGTGAACGGTCACTTCGATGCGCCGAGCGATGTGCGCGCGTTCCTCGCGCGCCTGCTCGATCCGAGGTGAAACAAAGGCAGCGCCACGCCGCAGACATAAAGGCCGTCAGCGCAGCGCCCCCGCGCGCCGCAATGCATGCTGTGCAATCCAACCGGAAARGCTGTCTTTGCAGTGGGTTCCACAGGGGAAACCAGCTGCAACGCGCGCGCCCGATTTTGGTTTCAATTGGTTGAAACGATGATCAGGAACCATATTGATGAACATCAGTTAAACAGGGTGGAATGAACAGGAGGGGACGACCTGTGAACTTAGTCGTCGTTTCGAATCGCGTCGCGCGCGGCAAACCCAACGAGCCCATGACGGGCGGCTTGGCTGCGGCATTGCTTCCGGTTGTGGAACATTCGGGTGCCATCTGGGTGGGATCTTCAGGCCGCGTGCGTGACGGCCATCAGAAGGAACCGTTTGCCGAGATCGAGGCGCTGGGTTCGGGCGCGATTGCGACGCTGGATCTGCCGGCGGCGCATTACGGCGGCTATTACGAAGGTTTTGCCAATTCGGCGCTGTGGCCGGCGCTGCATTCGCGCAGCGATCTGATCCGCGTCTCGCGCGAGGACTATGTCAGCTATCGCGAGGTCAACGCCTTCATGGCGCGCGCCTTGATGCGCTTCCGTAAACCCCGGACCGCGTTCTGGGTGCAGGATTATCATTTCCTCGCCCTCGGTGCGGAGCTGCGCGATCTCGGCGTCGACGATCCGATCGGCTTCTTCCTGCACACGCCGTGGCCGGTGGCCGCGGTGATGCAGGGCGTGCCCAATCATCGCGAGCTGATCACGGCGATGCTCGCCTACGATCTCCTTGGATTCCAGACCGAGGAGGATCGTCAGAATTTCCTCGGTTATGTCGGCGGCGAGCTTGGTCTTGCCATCGATGACGGTGTTGTGCTGTCGCAGTACGGCCGCACCCGCTTCGAAGTCTTCCCCATCGGCATCGATGCGGAAAAATTCGCGCAGTATGCCGCCAAGTCGGCTTCGCATCCGGACGTGTCGCGGCTGCGCCGCAGCCTCAACGGCGAGCGGCTTGCGATCGGCGTCGACCGGCTCGATTATTCCAAGGGCCTCGTCAACCGCATCAGCGCGTTCGACCGGCTCTGGACCGAGCAGCCGCAATTCTTGCGCAGCATCTCGCTGCTCCAGATCGCCAACCCTTCGCGCGGTGCCATCGAGGCCTATGGCAATCTCCAGAACGAGGTCGCGCGCCTCGTCACCGACGTCAACGGCCGCCATGGCGAGGTGGACTGGACGCCAATCCGCTATTTGAACAAAGGCTTCAGCCAGGCCGTGCTCGCGGGGCTCTATCGCACCGCGCAGGTCGGTGTGGTGACGCCGCTGCATGACGGCATGAACCTGGTCGCCAAGGAGTATGTTGCCGCGCAGAACCCCGCCGACCCCGGCGTGCTGGTGCTGTCGAAATTCGCCGGCGCAGCGAATGAGCTCGACACGGCGCTGCTGGTCAATCCGCACGACGTCGACGCCATGGCGCGCGCGATCGCGATCGCGGCCGCGATGCCGCTCACCGAGCGCAAGATGCGCTGGGACGCGATGATGAAGAAGCTGCGCGGCCACACCATTCAGCAATGGTCCGCCGATTTCGTCGCCGAGCTGGAGAAGTGCCGCGTCGAGAAGGCCGCCGTCGCCCCGCTCGCAGCCCAGCCGCCGCAAGCGCTGCGCTGGCTGAAGTCGGCGATCTCGGGCGTGCGGTTGATTTAGTCCCTCTCTCGCGCCCCGTTCTTACAGGTAGGGGTGACGGGCTGCTTTCGCGCTCAACTCTCGATCTCTGTGCCCCTCGCACACTTTATCCGCGCGTCATGGCCGGGCTTGACCCGGCCATCCACGTCTTGCGCGGGCCCTCAAGAACGTGGATGCCCGGGACGAGCCCGGGCATGACGGCGAACCTCGAGTAACGCGCCTCAATAGCAATACGACACCCCCTCCAGAATCGCGCATTGCCGCTTGTTCGGCGCGTTGGGGTCGTCCAGCGGCACCATGCCCTTGCCCTGGCCGACGAACACGCCGGGCCCGACATGCACCGAGCTCTTGTTGCCGATGATCACGCTCGGATGCGGCGAGGCGCTCGAGCGCGTCCCGTCCGGCCAGATGATGGCATCGCCCGAAAGCACCCCGCGYCGCCCGTCGTCGCAGCTGACGTCGACCCCTTGCCGGCTGCAGACTTGCGCCAGGGCCGGCCCGGCAAGGGCGGAGCCGAGGGCCGAAATCAGGCCGAGCGCGGCGATGGTCTTGCGGATGGTCATGGCGTCCCCGGTCGTGTTTGGCATTCTCAAGTGAATCGTCGCGCCAAACCCGTCCTGGGTTCAGCCACAGGCGGTTCCGAAGCAGCCGCCGACGCCAGATATTGTCTTTCAAATACAACATCTTATGGAAAATTCACCCGATTTCCCCGCGGTCTCTTGCAAAATCGCCGGCGCCCCTTCAAGAGAGGGCGCTCCGGAGAGATGGCCGAGTGGCTTAAGGCGCACGCTTGGAAAGCGTGTGTGCGGGAAACCGTACCGTGGGTTCGAATCCCACTCTCTCCGCCAGCCAGCCGAAGTCACTTCGTACTTCGATGTGGAGACAGCCCGAAAATCCGGCCGTTTTCCTGCGTTTTTCCCGTCAGAGAAGTCCAACCGTCGGTCTAACTAAGCGTTCGATAGGCCCGGAGAACCGAATTTTCTCCAAATCTTAGTACCCCGCGATTCGGTCTAGTACGGCATTTTCCGGCAGTCCAAGCGCTTATTGGGGGAAGCGGTTTGGATCTCTCTCGCTCAACGAAGACGTATTGGTTTGGAAAGCGAGCAGCCCTTGCTCCCGTGAAGAGGGTTGGTCAGGCGGGCGTACACGAACCAACCGTCCATTTAGAATTTATACGAGGCCTGTTTTGGAATCCCTGCGATTCCGTTTTGCATATTTCGGCGAGGGCTTCGCTTAACTGAAGTTCCTGTGATTATCTAAGGTCCTTCAAGTTCGCTTGAAGGCAGGTAAATCAAGAATGGATTGCAGATGACAAAGCAAGAAGTCGATTTTGACTACATCCTTCGATCGAATCTAGAGCGGGTATTCAACGAACGGGATGACGATAAGCGTCGGACCGCCATCGATGATTTGTTCGTCGAACAGCCGGTCATGTATGAACCGACAAATATTGTAAAAGGTCGGGAAGCAATCTCGCGCGTTGCCGGCGATTTGCTCAAGCAATTTGGACCAGCATTTCGTTTTGTACCCGAGGGTGCAGCAGTCGGGCATCACGGATTGGCACATCTCTCATGGCACGCCGGACCTGAAGGCGGCCCGGTAACCGTGACGGGTGCGGACGTGGCCATTTTCGATGACGGCAAGATTTCACAGCTATGGGTACTGCTCAATGTGCGGTGAAATGTAATGGGTCCGCGTCTGGCCCTAACGCGAAGTAGCGACACCTCTCGCTGAGGTCTCCTTAGGGAGGCGTAGCAGGCCAGATTTTCTCACGGTGAGTTTGACCCATAACGAACGCGCCCTCCATCCTAGGGATGTCCGCTTTCGGTCGAGGCCAATGTCGTCTGACCGGCAATCTCGTCAGCTCGCCAACACCGGACCGAGTGTCCGTCGGGACGCGTTTCAAGCGATGGACCAGGCTCGCGACGACACACGGCTTCGGCGTAGCGACAGCGCGGGCTGAACGCACATCCGTCCGGCGGACTTAGCGGATTTGGAAGGTCGCCCCCTGTCGTCGCGAGCTGCGCACGGCGCAGCAGATCGGGATGGCGGAGATCAGGGCTGGCGCATACGGGTGCACCGGCCGTTCGAAGATTTCGCGCCAGTCGCGCGGGGGGACGCGCATCTAGAACCGACTCAAGAAAAACGTCTCCAGTTTGCCTTTGCCCTTCACGTCAATGCTGCCGCGAGGCTCCAGCGCGAAGAGACCGACGAGGTGACGCGCGATATCCTGGGACACGTGGATTCGATTTGGTAAAGAATAGGCCTCGAGCCGGCTGGCAACATTTACGGTATCGCCCCACACGTCGTAGAGGAAGCGGTGCGCGCCGATGATGCCGGCAACCACGGGTCCGGAATGTATGCCGATGCGGATTTGCAACGACCAGCCGAAATGCCGGTTGACGCGGTCTAGCCGGTCGATCATGCCGAGCGCCATTTTCGCGATCGCCGCGATCGCATCGGGGTTCGGATCGGGCAAGCCGGCGGCAGCCATGTAGGCATCGCCGATGGTCTTGATCTTCTCGACACCGAGCTCGCGCGCAAGCGCGTCGAATTCCGAGAACAACCGGTTCAAATACTCGACCGTCGCTGCAGGCGTGACCCGTGCCGAGTGCTCGGTGAAGCTCACCAGATCGGCGAACAGCACGCTCACGCCCTCGAAGCGGTCGGCGATCATGACTTCGCCGTGGTTCAGGCGGCCTATCACCTGCCGTGGCAGGATTGTCAGCAGCAGCCGCTCAAACTTAGCGGTCTCCTCCTCGATGCGGCGAAGATACTTCTGCTCGCGGTCGAGCCAGCGCTTCTTGTGCAAGCAAGCATTGATCCGCGCGCGCAGCAGGATCGGATCAAACGGCTTCGGCAGATAGTCCTCGGCCCCGGCCTCGATGCAGCGGACGGCGCTCTCGGTCTCCGCCAAGGCCGTGATCATGATCACCGGAATGCGGCGCAGCCGCTCATCCGCCTTCATACGCACCAGCACGTCAAGCCCGTTGATATCGGGCATCATCACATCGAGCAGGACGAGGTCGAACTCATCGTTGGCGAGCGCCTGCAGCGCCTGCTGGCCGCCGGCCACCGAACAGACGCGATGGCCGTCGCGGGTCAGTCGGCGCGACAGGAGGTCGCGATTGGCCTCGATATCATCCACAACGAGAATAGAACCGGTTTCGGTGACCGCATACGGCCGGACCGGCCCGAGGCTGCGCATCAAGTCGCTAACCATGACCGCGCCGGCCTGATCGGCGGCCAAGCTCGTCTCCTCGACATCAACCGAGAATCGCACGATGCGATCGAGACGCAGCAATAGGTCGGTGGCAGCAGCCAGCAGGCGATCACAATCTCCCCGCAGCGAGTCGCCTGGGAAACTGGCTGCATCCTCGCGCAGCATCTCACCATAGCCCTTGATCGCGTTGAGCGGCGTGCGCAGCTCGTGACGAAGATCCTGTTCTTGCGTGGCGGCCGCTGAGCCGGGCGGGCTCTTGGCGCGATCGCCGTCCACCAGCCGGTCGACCTTGTCGGCGAGATCCCGGGCTGCGCTGAGGATACGGTTCATATCGGGGAGGATGTCCGAGCGCCCGTTCCTGGACGCCTCTTCGTGCAGGATCTCTGCGTAGCCGAGCAAGGCGTTGACTGGGGACAGCAGTTCCTGGCGAAGGTGGGCAAGCTGAATGCGCCAAGCGCGCGCGCTTTCAGTGTCAATGATGCTCATGGCCGATCCGCGCACGCGCGCCGGGCGTGCCGGGGTACCAGCTCGTCCAGCGCCGCCAGCACGGCCTTGCCGCTGTATTCGCCCTTGTGCACCAAATGCTGTACCTGGCCGTTGAGGCGCGCGCGATCCTCAGCGGTCAGTGTCTTTGCGGTGACGACGATGACCGGGATGCGCCGCCAGCGGGATTCAGCGCGCAGCCGCGCGATGAACTCGAACCCATCCATTTCGGGCATCATCAGATCGAGCAGAATCGCGTCAGGCAAAGCCTCCTTCAAACGCTCGAGACCAACCCGACCATTCTCTGCTAAAGTGACCGTGCAATCGATCTGCCGCAAGGTGCGCCCCATCAGCTCACTGGTCGGAGCGTCATCCTCGACTATCAGCACCTGCCGTGCCGCGCCCCTTGGGCAGCACTTGTCCACTGCACGAACCAGTCTGTCGCGATCGATCGGCTTGACCAGGTAGTCGGCGGCACCGAGCGAGAAGCCAATGCCCTGGTTATCTACGATCGTAACCATGATCACGGGAATTTCGGCGAGGCCGGCATCTTCCTTCATGGCGCTGAGTACGGCCCAGCCATCCATGTGCGGCATCAGAGCGTCGAGCGTGATGACATCGGGCCGCAGCGTGCGGGCAAGCTGCATCGCCTCTTCGCCATTGGCAGCCAGGCGAACGGTGTAACCGCCGCGTTGCAGGTGTCGGCGCAGCAGCTCCCGCGCGTTGGGATCATCGTCGACCACGAGAACGATCGGCGCATGCTCGGGCTCGGCGACCTGCGGACGCTCGGAACGCTTCTCTGCCGCCAAACCCGCTGCGTCCGATGCAGCGCGCGTCACCGCCGGCAGGCGAACCACGAATGTCGTCCCCTTGCCGGCCTCGCTGACCAGCGTCACATCGCCGCCCATTAGCCGGCAGAAGCTCTTGGTGATGGCGAGGCCCAACCCGGTGCCGCCGTAGGCGCGGGTGGTGGAGGCATCGGCCTGAGTGAAGGCCTCGAACACCTTGGCCTGCTGATCTGGCGTCATGCCGATACCGGTATCGCGCACCTGGAACTCGACCCAGTCGACGACTTCGTCCATATCACGGAGCACGGTCAGCGTGATCGTCCCGTTCCGTGTGAACTTGCAGGCATTGCTGAGAAGGTTGAACAGGGTCTGCCGCACCTTGGTCAGATCGCTGTGCATCGTGCCTACCTCGTCGGCGCAGTTCACCACGAGCGCGTTGCCATTCTTCTTGGCCAGCGGGGTGATGGTCGCCGCGACGCTATCAATCATGGGCCGCAACTCGAAGGTCTCAAGATAGAGCGTCATCTTGCCGGCCTCGATCTTGGAAAGATCGAGGATGTTGTCGATCAGGCCGAGCAGATGCTTGCCGGCATCCTGGATCTTGCGCAGGTCCGCCATTTCCGATTCGCGCCCGGAACTCTGGGCGTCCTCGAACAGGATCTCGCTGTAGCCGATGATCGCATTCAAGGGCGTGCGCAGCTCATGGCTCATGCTGGCGACGAAGTTCGACTTCGCGCGGGTCGCCTGCTCGCTCGCCCAGATCGCCTTGTGCAGCTCACCTTCCATGCGCTTGCGGTCGCTGATATCGGCGAGGCCGTTGATCATCGCCGGGCGCCCTTCGAACTGGACGCGCTGCGACGCTAGGAGCGCCCAGAACTCCTCGCCTCCAGCCCGCTTGAGCAGCATCTCCATGCTCTCCACATGGCCGTGCTCGGTGAGCGCGTCGATGAAGCGCTCACGATGCTGCGGGTCTGCGTAGAAGTTTTTCGCTTGCAGGCCCAGGGCGGACGATCCTTCGAGCTCGAACATTTCGCTGAAGCGTTGATTGGCATACCGGATGATCCCGTCATCGAAGGTAACGATCGCCACCGCCATCGGCGCAGCCTCGRCAATGACACGCAGCCGCTGCTCGCTCTCCTGGATCGCTTGTTCGGCCTGCTTCACGTCGGTGATATCGGTGTAAGTCGCGACCGTGCCGCCGTCGTCGGTTTTGCGCTCGTTGATCTGAATCCAGCGCCCGTCGGAGCGGTGTTGTATATGCGTGCCCTTGGGATCGCGATGCCGGGCCAGACGTTCGGCGATCCAGGCCTCGACGCGCCCCTCCGCGTCGGGGATCTCGCCGCTCGCGGTCGCATTGCGGAGGATCGCTTCGAACGATACGCCTTGTTTCACGACATCGATGCTGCCGGTGCCGTGCATGTCCCGGTACCGCCGGTTGTATATCACCAGCCTGTCGTCGGCATCGTAAAGCGAGAAACCCTCTGAGATGCTCTCGATCGCGTCGACCAGCCGGCGCTGTGCCTCCGTTGCCTTGTCGCGCGCAGCAGCCAACTCCTCCTCTCGCCGTTTGATTTCAGTCACGTCCGTGAACACGCCTACAGTGCCGCCATCCTGCGTCTTGCGCTCGCTGATCTGGATCCAGCGACCGTCCCATTGGTGATGCAGAAACGGCCCTCCGGGGTTGCGATGTCGAGCAAGTCTGTGCTCGATCCATTCTTGAGGTCGTGCAGCTGCGTCGGGCACGATTCCACGCTCGACCACGGTCTTGATCAAATGCTCGAACTCCAGCCCTAGCCGCATAAGATCGGCCAGCCCCGGGTAAAGCTCGCGATAGCGCGAGTTGCACAGCACCATGCGATCACTAGCGTCGAACAGGAAAAAGCCTTCCGAGATGGTCTCGAGCGCGTCGGTCAGCCGAGTCTGGGCCTGCGCGGCCTTGTCGTGCGCCTCCGACAGCTCCTTCGAGCTCAGCTCCTGAGAGCGCTCGACCATCGCCCGATCGCTATCGAAATCGGTGTATGCGGAATCGACGGCTGCCACGAAAGACTGCAACGCAGCCGGTACTTCTCCCTCGACACCGAGGTGCTTTCTGAGCTGGCGTCGTAGCAGCCTGTGCATCGGTGCCCTGTGACCGTTCAGTCCTCGGCGAAAGTTGTGATGGTCATGGTTTGATTGTGCAGGCGGCACTCGCCACCGTGCATGAAGGGGGAAAGCTCGCCGTACGAGTAGAAGCCGGAAATCTTCGTATCCCTTCCGAAGACATCTCGGATTGCCTCGATTTCTTCTTCGGTGCGCTGCTTCATCACAAGCTTACGACCGACACAGCTCACCAGAATTGCCAGATCTGGTCGCCTGTCGCCCAGCCCGCTGAGGCTGGCCTTGGCGGCGGCCGTTGCGCCGTCGACCAGATCGTCAACGTTGGTCTTCATCAACTGTGCCGTTCCGCCCTGTGGGATGTCGCCTGCGAACGTCATCGACTTGTTCTGCTCGTCCACGGACAGGACTGTCCGGACGACACCCTGGCCGCCCTTTGCCTCGGTAACCAGGATTGGAAAGAGCAAGGCGGAGCTTGGCAACTGGTCGGCGTGCGGGCCTAGGTACGATTTATAGAGATCGAGCGCTGACCCCCCATCCAGCTCATAGAGGATGTTTCCCTCGGCCCGGGTGATGGTGCGCAGCGGCCCAAATGGCTGCCAGCCGCCCATCGATCCGTAGCCAATGCGCAAGTCGTCGCCATACAGACCAACCGTTGCCACGCGCTGGGGACCCGCGCCGCCGTCGGCAATGACCCAGGTCTCGGCAAAATTGGTTCCGTCTCCGGAAAGGCCGCCGGTGATCGACACGCCTTCCGAGACGCCGCCCGCGAGACCGTGCGCCAGGTCGGAGCCATTGACGTGCAAGCCGTCCGAAAGCACGAACACATGGCGCAATGAGGCGTCGTTCAATTGCTGCGCGAGCTCCTTGCCGACGTCGTAGCTCGCCTTCGCCTCACCAATCGTGGCAGAGGCGAACCGCAGTCGCGTATGTTCAAAGTCGACAAGAGTGGCAATCACCGAGTCGTCGACGACCACGTCGCCGGCAATCTCGCCGGAAGTCGAGCAACCAAGCATGGCGGCCCCTTTTAAGTGGTCGCGCAACTCGCCCACGAGGGTCCCGGCCTGCACCAACGATCTAGCACCGAAAACGAACACGACACTCTGTCGTCCGACGTCGCCAGTTGGCAAATTCGGCCGCCACCCGTCACTTTGGGACCACTTGTACTGAGCCGTTTTCATGAGTTGTTTCCTCTCGTCATCTGTCCGGAACTTGTAGGTCGTCTACTGTCCCGCGGCCGCGAGTAGCGTTTCAATCTTTCCCAGCAGCCTCTTCAGCTCGATCGGCTTTGTGTCGTAGTCGTCGCAGCCGGCCTCGAGGGCCTTGTCCCGGTCGGTCGCCATGGCGTGCGCCGTCAGCGCGATGATGGGGATTTTGTGCAGCTCAGGCGTGGCCTTGATCCGGCGCGTCGCCTCCCAACCGTCGATCACCGGCAGGCTCATGTCCATCAAAATGAGATCGGGCCTGTCGCTCGTCGCCATTGCCACGCCGCGCGCTCCGTCCTCGGCAATGGTGACCTCATAGCCGCCACGCACCAGACGCCGCGAAAGCATGTCGCGGTTCATCTCGTTGTCTTCGACCAGCAAAATTTTGGGCATTGCACAGCCTCGAACCGGACTGTGAGCACTGCTTGCCGGGACAACCCGGGCCTCAATAGACGCCTGAAAATTCAACCTAGCACTTAAGCCTACCTGTCGCATCACGGAAAATGGTGGGTAGTGGCGGCGACAAAGAATTCCAAGAGTTCTATAAGATCATACCGCCTCCAATGAGGTGTGGTTCCGCGTGTAGCAAGGAGAGCTCGTCATTCAAGACTGTGCGTAAGCGGGACTGCCCTAAGTTGGTAGCCCCCATTAGGCCAAACGTGTGATGTCACCTACTGGCCCCATCCGTCCTTTTTGAATCTCGCAGAGGACTCTAAAATGGCAAGAATGCAAGCTGGGCTTGTTGTAATGACAACGCTGCTGCTGTCAGGTTCTGTCGCCGAGGCACAGCAGGCGGGCAAGCCCTGCGCCGGCGATATCAAGACACTGTGTGCCGGCATTCAGCCCGGTGAAGGCCGGATCAAGGCCTGCATAGAATCGCATTTGACCGGCCTATCGCCAACCTGCGAAGACCGCGTGCTCACGGTGGCGGTGACCGGAAAGGTATGCAAGACCGATGTTGCGAAGCTGTGTGCTGGTATTGTGCCCGGCACCGGCGGTATCAGAGCCTGCATAAAATCGCACATGGCAGAGGTGAGCGATTCCTGCAGGGATGCGATGTCTCAGGCAGTGGCAGGCAAGAAACTCTTTCGGCGCGGGGATCTTTAGAAATCGTTGTCCGCGAGCGCGCCCCATCAGCGGGGATCAACGAAGCGCTCACTTGCTGCCGGCGAAAGTCCGTACCGCGCGACGTTTGCAACTGGCACCGAGCGCTTCTTCGGCCATTGAGTGTAATGCCGCTGTCGCGACGAGAGCCTCGATCGTCTCGGGATGCCGAGTCGACCCAGGAAATTTCACCCCGAGCCGCTCACAGATCTGTGCAGGGAACGCGAGGTAACTCGCGTCCCTACCGCGAAGACGCCATTTGCATGCGATGCATGAGTCTGAAAATGGCCCGTAGGCGAAGTCCAGACCGGCTCACCCGTGGTCCGATTTGTGGGGCAGAGCGGAAGCGGCTCGTCCGGGCGCACCCGACGCGATTGACCCCAAGCGGGCCTTGCCTTAGGCCGCCTCGGATGTCCGCGCCTCTCGCATCTCGCGTCGCCTGCGTTTGGAACCGAAACATTTTCTAGCCTGAATGATTTACTCCCGGGGGCTTCGCAAGATGCGAGGCATTCATGAATCCTCTTTCGGCGAGCGACGTGTTCCTTACGGTCTCGGTTATGAGCACGACGTTCCTGATTGAGATCGGGTTTTTCATCCTGATCGGAATGTTCTGAAATAGCGCGCTATTGGGGGGTGCGCAGCGGGGTGCGACGGTCTAGTTCTCCTTGAACTTTATGGTTGAGACCGGCCATCTTCCGTCATGACCTTTGATTGAAATCCGAAGCCCGTGCAATTCATCCAGCCAAACGTTCTCGACCGTGCCTGCCTTTCCGTCGGTAAGGACGACGGTTTTGCCGATCAATTCGGATTGCGCCTTACCGTACTCATTCAAGATCGTCGATGCACGAAGCTTCACCGGCGGCATCGTTCATCCATGTTCGGTCGAGCCGACTGCGGTTCAACCGCGCGGCTTGTTCCAGTGCTCGGCCGCTTCGAATTCGCGGAGCCGATCGATTTGTGCTCTCAGGCTCGCCGGTAGTTCCGGCTCTGGTTTCAGCGACGCACGTAGTCTCTCGCCGATCTCTCGAACGATGGCCCGACTGTGTATGTGGTCAATGTCAATTCCGTTGCGCATGACGGAGCCTTCGGTTCGGCCAGCACGCCGTGCACTCCTCCCGCAACCGATCGAGGCACTGCTGGTTCTTTTGAAAAGAACCGGAGACCGTCGCTTTTGGCTATCTGCGCGAGCGCCTGTATTGAGAACAGCGGGTCGTTCGTCACGACCTTTGGCTATCCGCGACATGCGCCGTGTTACTACCGGCGAGCGACGGCCTCAGTTTTTCTAAAGCCCGGCGGACGCTTTCGTTCCTTGATTTCTGATCGCGACTGCGATGTTCCATTCCGAAGGAGGAACCTGCTCAGCGGCTAGTCGCTGGCGCCGTGGAAGCAACTTCCGATGCGGCCGAAAACATTGGGCCGCAGCGGTTCGGGAACCATTTCTGAGAGTGCCCGGTTAGTTCATGGGGCGATAAAAGGGGATCATCGTCATGAGGACCAAATATCTCGCTGCGATTGCGATAGCTGTTCTTGCTTGTAGTGGGCTGGTCGTGAATTCGGTCGGATTGCTTCATCGCGAAAAGCAGTCCACTCGGGCCGCCATACAAGTGGTGGACCGATTAGCTGGGTCCTTGGATCCGTATTTGATGCGGTCTGGTGGCTAAAACGGCCGGTGTAATTCAGAAATGCATTGGTGGCGGCGCTGCCTTAAGTCATGGGGCATCGGACCCGTTCGGCAAGCAAGGCTGTAACGCCTTTGCCTCACATCCCATCGCGCTCGCATCCATACGTCGCATTCCTCGCCTGTCGGATTGAACGCTGCCTCTGCC
>NZ_JBFUES010000098.1:0-12801 GCF_056403875.1 Bradyrhizobium sp. P2_E8 | reverse complement strand
GGTCACGCCTTGTGGTGTAGCCGAACACGCTGAGCGCCCCGAACATGGCGGCCGCGATGAAGAACACGCGCGTGATCGAGGCGCTGGTGTAGATGTGCAGCAGTATCGAGAGCGAGACACCGACCAGCGCGGCATAGATGAAGAACAGGAGCCGCGCCGTCGCCGCCGACAGCGTATTGATGCGCGCACTTAGGAAAAAGACCAGCGCGAGCGGCGCCAGTATGAAGACCCACATCAACGGACTCTGCAGCAATGCGGGACCGGTGAGCTGGTAGGTCAGCCACGCCACAACGGCGGTCAAGCCGACGCCGGCGGCCATGTAGTTGTAGATGCGCAGCATGTAGCCGCGCAATCCAGCGTCCATCGCGATTGCGTCAGAGGTCGCCAGGTTCTGATCGTAGTTTGACATCGCTTGCCTCCTCGCGGAGCCGTTGGGAGGCAGCAACCCTATCCCTCTGCCCTCGCACGGATATCGGACAATCACCTGATATCCCGGGGGCAAGATCACCCTACTCGGCCTGCAAATTCGGCACGCCTGCCCTTCAGCTTGCGGCGATTTTCCGCCTTACAGAATCGCAAGATGGAGCTGCCGCTTGCGTTCGTCTTTCTGATTACGACCCTTACGCATTTGTCACTGGAAGCGGGTCGATTTCCGGCCTAATCGGCCGACATGCGCTACTTCTTTCACATCGTCGACAGGTACGGCCTCTCGCCGGACGAGAGCGGATGCGAGCACGTTGACCAGGACGCGGCGATGCTGCATGCCCGGCGCATTGCAGAAGAGCTTGCCAAGGCCGGGGAATTCGTCCGGTCGAGCTTCGTGTTTGTGGCCGATACCGCTCCCGGACTTTCGTCCGGTCGCAACTGAGGAAAGACGAGGCTGGCCGGACCAGGTCCAGCCTACTGGTTTCCTGCCACTGCTCTCTACATAGAATCACTGATGTTCGAGCAGAAGGGCTGCTCCTAAGGTCTTTGCCAAGGGGTGGCCGGCGCTGCACCGTCGCAACGGCTTGTCGCGCCTGCCCGATCTCCGATTGGAAGGCCAGCTTGCACCATGGCGCCTCCATCGAGCCAGGCCGATCAAGGGCTCTCCCGGAATGCGCTCATCGCGCTCGTGATCGGGTCGATGGTCGGTTCCGGTATCTTTGCATTGCCTGCAGCGTTCGGACGGACCACGGGCGCGCTCGGAGCGATAATCGCCTGGGCCATCGCGGGCACGGGCATGCTGATGCTCGCCTTCGTGTTCCAGACCTTGTCACAACGCAAGCCGAACCTCGATGCCGGCATCTATGCCTATGCCAGGGCCGGATTTGGCGACTATATCGGCTTTGCTTCGGCGGTCGGATACTGGATCGGTTGCTGCCTTGCAGATGTCGCCTGCCTCGTCTTGATCAAGGCGACGCTCGGACAGTTTTTCCCGATCTTCGGCGATGGCACAACGCCGGTGGCGATCGCTTCGGCGACCGTCCTGCTCTGGGGAGTGCACATTCTGCTGCTGCGCGGCATCACGGGAGCGGCCGCGCTCAATACGATCGCGACCTACGCCAAGATCATCCCGATCCTATTGTTCATTGTCGTCGCCATCATCGCCTTCGACGGCACGCTCTTCTCCATGAATTTCTGGGGGACGGAGCAGCCGGACGTCTCGAAGGTGGTCGCGCAGGTTCGCGGCACGATGCTGCTGACGGTGTTCGTGTTCGTCGGAATTGAAGGCGCGAGTGTCTACTCCCGCTACGCCCGGAGCCGCGCCGACGTCGGATTCGCAACCCTTGCCGGCTTTCTGACGGTTCTGTGCCTCCTCGTCCTCGTGACGCTCCTGTCGTACGGCGTGCTGCCACGAGCGGAGCTGGCGGATCTACCGACACCATCCATGGCGGGCGTGATGGAAGCGGTCGTCGGCCGCTGGGGCAGCGTGTTCATCAGTGTGGCACTGCTGATCTCGGTCCTCGGCAACTACTTGTCCTGGTCGCTGTTGGCGGCCGAGATCCTACATTCCGCCGCGATCCACCGCACGATGCCCTCCTTTCTCGCCACGGTGAACGTGCACAAGGTCCCTGCCGGCGCACTCTGGCTCACCAACTGCGTCATCCAGAGTTTTCTGCTCGTCACCTGGTTTGCGGAATACGCATTCACGCTTGCCTTGAAGATGACGAGCGCGATGACGCTGATCCCATATTTCTTTGTTGCGGCGTACGGCCTGAAGCTCGCCTGGACCAGCGAGGCCTATCACGCCGGCGAGCACGCCCGCGTCGTCGACTGGATCCGCTCGGCCATCGCGACACTTTACGCGGCCGGCATGATCTACGCAGGCGGGCCCAAGTTTCTCTTGCTGTCGTCGATCCTCTATGCACCCGGCACGGTGCTGTTCCTACTCGCAAAGCGCGAGCGCAAGGAAGCGATCTTCAGGCCGTTCGAAATCATCCTTTTTGCAGCGATCACGATCGCCGCATGCGCCGGCGTCTACGCGCTGGCCACCGGAGCCATCTCGATTTGAGTCCTTGTCCCTGGTTACATGGAGGCGGATATGAGCACCCGGGCCATCTGTGGCGCCTTGATCCTCGGCGGATTGGTGGCGGTCTCCGCATGTCCAACCCTGTCGCCGGCCCAGCCGACCGAGACCGGCGTGTCTGCCCAAAAAGATGCCGGCGCGCCGGCACCGAAGAGCGCAGCGCCCAACACCAATACGAACCCGACGAAGCACCGTTACTGGCGTCACCGCGGCGGAAAGCATCCGCACTATGGCAGCCGGCGCGTGCGGACCTAGGTGCAAAAGACGATCGTCGACTCCAGCGATTGGACCGATCCATGAGCGAGTCCAGGACAGGACCGGAGAAGCTCCACGAGGTCGTTCAACGCGACGATTCCACCGGCCGGCCGGAGAACGACGCACGGCGCAGCATGCTCGCGACCGGTCTCACGCTGCTCGCTGCGTGCGTTTGCCTGTTCCTGGCGTGGCAGACGGTGTCCAGTCTCCTGCTCATCTTCGCAGGCGTGTTGTTCGCCGCATTTCTGGACGCGTGCGCGAGGGCTCTGGCGCCGGTCCTTCCGTTCAATCGCGCCTGGCGACTGACGCTGGTCCTGTTGCTGTTCTCCGCTCTGTCGGGGTTTGGAATCGTCTGGGGTGCGGGCAAGCTGCCGGAGCAGACGCGCCTCCTGCTGAAGGTCATGGACAGCCAGATCGACGTCCTGCAGGAGCATCTCCTGTCATATGGCGTTGACCTCCTTGGCCCGGAATGGGGCCGCGACTTCGCGCAATGGCTGTTCTCGGATCAGGGCCGATTTCTCAGCCACGCTCAATTTCTGCTCGGCGGAGCCTCAACTCTTCTGACCGGCGCRCTGGTGATCCTGTTCCTCGGGATCCTCTTTGCCTTCGATCCGAACAGCCATCGCGATAGCCTCGTCATGCTGGTGAAGCAGTCCTATCGCGCGCGGACAAGGGCAGTCATGGACGAGATAGGCACCGTCATGCGGCTGTGGCTGGTCGGACAGTTCATCCGCATCATCCTCATGACGCTGTGGGTCTGGGTCGCACTCTATCTCATCGGGCTGCCCGGTCCTTTCGTGCTCGGATTGCAGGCGGGACTGTCCAATTTCATTCCCTATCTCGGACCCATCGTGGCCGCAATTCCGATCGCGCTGGTCGCAATGCCGCTCGGCAGTTCCCTGCTGATCTGGGCCGTCCTGATCTACACGATCATCCAGTCGGTCGAAGGCTATGTGATCGGCCCGCTGATCCAGCGTCAGGCGGTCGAGATCCCTCCTGCCTGGACGCTGGTCGCGATTGTCATGCTGGGCGCGCTGTTCGGCGTCCTGGGCATCGCACTGGCGATGCCACTGGTCGCGATCGGCCGTGTCGCAATCATCCGATTCTACGTCGAGGACTACCTTGGCGATGACCTCAAGCAGACGTTCAACGGCGGTAGATCGAGAGTGGATCGGCCATGAGCAAGATCGATGTACAACGAAACGTGGGTACCGAGCCTCCCTCGTATCGTTCCGGAATGGCTCATTTCCTGTGGCAGCAGCTTCCTTACATCGTGGCGCTGGTGCTCGCTATCGGAGGGGTCGCCTATACCAACGTCTCCCACCAGCCTCTCGTCGGCTATTGGGAATTCCTGGCGCTTGCCATCTGCGTCGTCTGCGTCGTTACCAAATGGCCGGAAACCCAGGGCAAAGAGACCCAGCTCCGATTGATCTGGACCCAGGCGCTGCACTGGATTGCCGTCCTGGTCACGATGAACATCATACTGGTCTCGGGCGTCCAGCAGTTGCTTCCGACACCGGCAACCGGCCTGGTCCTGCTGACGTTGCTCGCACTCGGCACGTTCCTTGCCGGCGTCAGCCTGTTATCGCTGCAAATCTCGTTCCTCGGCCTGGCGATGGGCGTCGCGGTCCCGGCGATATCCTGGCTGAAGCAGTCCGTCTTCTTCTTCCTGCTGGGCGCAGTGCTGCTGATCGGCCTCGGCATTACGTTCTGGCTCCGCCAGGACGGCCGACCGAGGATTGCGCCCTCCGACACCAACAGCCAAGTGGAGGCCTGAATGCGGATGACACGACTTGTTGCAGTCTTCGGCACATCCGCGCTGCTATGCATCGCCAACCTGCCCGCGCGCGCCGAAACGTTCAGGGTCGGCCGGCTCCTCTGCTTGAGCACCCCGCGCGTCGGGCTTGTGCTCGGATCAGCGCAGTCACTGCGCTGCACATTCTTCGCGAGAAACCCGCCGAGGCAGTTCATCTATGAGGGACGGATCCGGCGCGTTGGCCTTGATCTCGGCGTGACCAGTGCAGGCTCCCTGTCCTGGGCCGTGCTCGCCAAGAACTCGCGGATCGGGTCCGCCACCCTGCGCGGCAACTATGTCGGCGCGAGCGGCAGCCTCGCATTCGGCCCCGGTCTCGGCGCCAACGTCCTGATCGGCGGCTCGCGCAGGAGTGTGATGTTGCAGCCGCTGTCGATCGAGCGGTCGATCGGGATCAATCTCGCGGCCGGCGTCACCAATCTGACGCTGGGCCCGCGCGGCAGCCGATAGCTCGCAACAGCGATTTCACGCGCGATCGCTGGAGTCCGGTTGGGCCCACGCGAACATTCCCACCCCGTCGCTCAGGGTTTCGTCGGATGTCGACCGCGCGGGCTCGAAGCTACCATCCCAAGCGTGCCGATCATCGCGCGGATCAGGAGGATGGCATGACGGTCTATGACAGCCGGTCGGACATCGGGGTTCTGGGCTCGCCTCCGCTGTGGGTCTGCGCTCTCCTTGGCATCGTGATGATCGTCGCCGGCATCGCGGCTCTCAGTGACGTGGTCTTCGCGACGATCATCAGCGTCAAGCTGATCGGGCTGACGGCTATCGCGGCTGGCGCATTCGAGATCGCCCATGCCTTCTGGACCAAAGGATGGGGCGGTTTTCTGTGGCAGATTGTTCTCGGCGCGCTCTATCTCGCCTTCGGGCTTGTGCTGCTCACCCAGCCGGCTTCCGGTGCCCTGATCCTCACCTATTTCCTCGGCGCGGTGCTGTTCGCCTCGGGCGTCATTCGATGCGTGCTGAGCTTCGCCCATTGGCGACAGAACGGATGGATGATGCTGATCTCCGGCATCTTCGGACTGCTCGCGGGCGTGCTGATCCTGTTCGGCTTTCCGACCATCAGCGTCTGGGCCCTCGGATTCCTGCTTGGCGTCGACCTGATCTCGCACGGCCTGGCGTGGCTGCTTTATGCGCTTCAATCCGTGCGGCGAGCTGCGTAACGAACGAAGGAGAAGATGATGATGGACACTCCCACCCGTCGAGCTTTCCTTGGCTTCGCTCAGAATGCCGTTGCTGCCGCGGCGATCGGCGCTATCGGAGTTCGTCTGATTGAGACTGCGGAAGCGATGCCGATTGCCCACGATCTTGGCCAGGCCAGCGAGCCGTCGGACTTCCTGACGCAAGCTCAGTGGTGGGGACCCCCGGCCGGTCCCGGTTGGGGACCTGGTCCGGGCTGGGCTCGTCCGCGACCGCGCTGGCAAGCGGGGTGGTGGGGACCGCCCGCTCCCGCCTGGGGCCCTGCCCCCGGTTGGGGACGACCGCCGCTACTCTGGCAAGCGCAGTGGGGACCGCCGCCTCGTCCAGGCTGGGGCCGCCCACCGCCGCGCAGGCGCCGATGGGTTTGCTGGTGGCATCGCGGTCGTCGTCGTTGCGGATGGCGGTGGCGCTAGGAAGCCCCTCTCAACTTGCGCAATCCGCTGGCAGCAGATTTGACACGAAGGCGATGCAGGCCCGACCCGGGCGATGGAGGCGATCGTGCGCCACGCGAATCAATGGCTCCTGTGGGCCGCTCTGATAGCTCTTCTCGTGGTGGCAGCCGCCTTCTGCGTGTCGGTATGGCAGGCAACTCCATCGATGCCGCTCTACCGCAACATCATCCTCGGAGGGGCCGTCATCCTGATGTTGGTGTTCGGCTGCGGCCTGATTGCGCTGATGTTCTATAGCCGTCGCAAGGGTTATGACGAACCCGCGCGCAACGATCGGACACGACGGGAGTAACGAGGCGCTGGTGAAGCACAGACCCGGCCCGGCTCTCAAGTCTGGAGCAAGGAGCGGACAATGAACCTTGCTGGCGTCCCGATCAGGCTGCTGGCGGCAACTCTCCTGACGATCATCGCCGGTGGGACCGCGCGGACCCAACCCGCCGGGGCCGGAGCCCCTGCGGTCGGCGTCGTGGAAGCGACCAGGCGGCCGATCACCGAGACCAGCGAATTTCTTGGACGGATCGAGGCGATCAATCGGGTCAACGTCGTCGCGCGCGTGACGGCATTTCTGGACAAGCGCCTGTTCGACGAGGGCGCCGAGATCAAGGAAGGCGATGAGCTCTATCGGCTCGAACGTGGTCCCTTCGAAGCGGATCTCGCATCGAAAAAGGCGCAGGTCGCGCAGCTTCAGGCAACGCTCGAGAATGCCAAATTGACGACCGAACGCGCGCGGACCCTGCTCGGAGGCCCTGCCGGGCAACAATCCACCTACGATGCAGCGATCGCCAACCAGCTCAGCTTCGAAGCCCAGGTGCAAGCCGCGCAAGCCCTGGTCCAGGCCTCCCAGATCAATCTCGGTTACACGATGATCAACGCGCCGATTGCCGGCAAGATCGGACGCACGGCGGTGACGGAAGGCAACGTCGTCGGTCCGAGCTCGGGCGTGCTGACCACCATCGTCAGCCAGGACCCGATGTATGTCACCTTCCCGGTGCCGCTCCGCCAGGGGCTCGAGCTGCGGGGACGATACGGACCACAGGGCGGCCTGGACGCGGTGGTGATCAGGCTGCGACTGCCCGATGGCCGCATGTACGGCCACTCCGGCAAGCTGAATTTCGTCGACAACACCATCGCCCAGGGCACCGATACCATCACCGTACGCGGGGATATCGGCAATCCGATCCTGCGGGCTTCTTCGGCGGCTGGTGTCATCGTCCACGAACTCACCGACGGCGAGTTTGTCACCGTCGTGCTGGAGGGCGTCCAACCGATCGAGGTGCTGGCAATCCCGCGCGCCGCCGTGCTCTCCGATCAGCAGGGCGACTATGTGCTGGCTGTCGGCGCCGACAACAAGGCCGAGCAGCGCCGCGYCCAGCTCGGACAATCGACCACGACCATCGCCGCCGTGATCGCCGGACTTGCGGCCGGCGACAAGGTCATCGCGGAGGGCTTGCAGCGCGTTCGTCCCGGCCAGATCGTTTCGCCGGGACCGGCAAGTCCGCTGATCCTCTCGAGCATGAAGGCTGCCGCAGACGGCACGGCTCCGCAAGCGGATCACGGCGCCTCCGGCACGAGCCGCCCGCTGGACCGCAAACCATGATATCTGCCGTCTTCATCGATCGTCCGCGGCTTTCGATGGTGATCGCCTTCATCATCACCATCGCCGGCGCGCTGGCGTTGATGCAGATTCCGGTGGCGCAATTTCCGGACATCGTGCCGCCGCAGGTCACGGTCTCCGGCAACTTCCCCGGTGCATCCGCCGAGGTGGTCGAGAGCAGCGTCGCCCAACCCCTCGAGGCGCAGATCATCGGCGTCGACCGCGCGCTCTACATGAAATCGACCAGCGCCAATGACGGCAGCTACACGCTGACGGTTTCGTTCGCGCTCGGCACCAACCCCGACATCAATACCGTCAACGTCAACAACCGTGTGCAGAGCGCACTGTCGCAACTGCCGACCGAAGTGCAGCAGCAGGGGGTGACGGTGCACAAGCGGTCCTCGTCGATCCTGCAATTCCTGGTGCTCTACAGCGCCAATGGCCAGCAGGATCCGCTGTTCATCACCAACTACGCGATCATCAACGTGCTCGATGCGATCGCCAGTACGCCCGGCGTCGGCCAGGCGAACCTGTTCGCCAAGATGAACTACTCGATGCGGATCTGGTTCGATACGCAGCGACTCACCAGCCTCGATCTCACGCCATCGGATGTCATTGCCGCGATCCGCACGCAAAGCGTCCAGGCACCTGTGGGTCGCATCGGAGCACGTCCGATCAGCGACGACCAGCAGCTCCAGTTCAATGTGCAGACCCTGGGCAGGCTCGCCACCGTCGAGCAATTCGCCAATATCGTGCTGCGTGCCAACCCGGACGGCTCGTCACTGCTCGTGAAGGACGTTGCCCGTGTCGAGATGGGTGCGCAAAATCTCGACAGCGAAGCGCGGATCGACGGCCGCGCGGCCGTGCCGGTCGCGATCTATCTGGCGCCGGGCGCCAATGCGATGACCACCGCACAGGCCGTGGCGGCGACGATGCAGCGGCTGTCGCTGCGTTTCCCCACCGGCCTGAGCTATCTCGTGCAATACGATTCCACGAGCTTCGTGCGCGACACGATCACGGAGGTCTTGCGGACGCTGGGCGAGGCCTTCATTCTGGTCGTGATCGTGGTGTACCTGTTCCTCGGCAATCTGCGCGCCACGGTGATCCCGGCCGTTGCCGTTCCGGTGAGCCTGATCGGCACGTTCGCCGTCCTGCTGGTGCTGGGCTATTCGGCCAACACGGTGTCCCTGCTGGCCATGGTGCTCGCCATCGGGATCGTGGTGGACGACGCCATCGTCGTCGTCGAAAACGTCGAGCGGGTGATGGAGGAGGAGCCGGGCCTTTCCCCCGCCGAGGCCAGCAAGAAGGCCATGACCCAGATCACCGCGCCGATCATCGCGATCACCCTGGTGCTGCTCTCGGTCTTCGTACCGATCGCATTCATTCCTGGCATTTCCGGAACGCTGTTTCGCCAGTTTGCGGTGACGATCAGCGCCGCGATGATGATCTCGGCGTTGAACGCGCTGACGCTGTCGCCCGCCTTGTGCGCGCTGTTCCTGCGCCACACCGGCCCCAGGCGCGGCATCATGGGGCGCGTCCTCGGCTTCGTCGACTGGCTGCGCGACCGCTACAGCGGCGGCGTCCGCCGGCTTTTGCGCGTAGCGGGCCTCTCACTGCCGCTCGTCGCCGTCCTTGCCGCCGGTATCTTCGGCATGTCGCTGATCACGCCAACCGGTTTCCTCCCCGAGGAAGACCAGGGCGYCTTCTTCACCTCGGTGCAACTGCCAGACGGCGCATCGGTGGCGCGAACCAGCGAGGTCACCCAACAGATCGAGGATATCCTGAAACAGATCCCCGCCGTCGATCACGTCCTCGCCATCGTAGGCTTTTCCCTGCTCGACGGCGCATCCGAGCCGAACAGCGCATTGGTGGTCACGCGCCTGAAGCCGTTTTCCGATCGCAAGGCGGCAGCCGATTCCGTGCAGGCGCTGATCCGGCAAACCTTCGCAGCCGGCGCACAGATTCGACAGGCCAACGTGTTGCCGTTCAATCTGCCGCCGATCATTGGGCTCTCCACCGGAGGCGGGTTCGAATACCAGCTTCAGGCGCTGGAAGGACAGAGCCCGGCCGCGATCTCCAGCGTCACGGGGGCGCTGATCGGTGCAGCCAACGCCGATCCACGGCTTGCGCGTGTCTTTTCGACCTTCACTGCGACCAATCCGTCCGTCTATCTCGACATCGACCGCCGCAAGGCGCAGGCGCTCGGCGTGACGGTCAGCGACATCTTCACCGCCTTGCAGGCGACGCTCGGCGGCATCTATGTCAACAACTTCAACCTGTTCGGCCGCACCTGGCAGGTCAACGTTCAGGGCGAAGCGTTCGATCGCGCCGATATTTCGGACATCTGGCGGATCTATCTGCGCAACGGCGCCGGCCAGATGGTCCCGATCAGGTCGCTCGCCGGGATCAAGATCGTGACCGGGCCTCAGGTGATCACCCGCTACAACAATTATCGCTCGGTGACGGTAAACGGCAGCCCGTCGCCGGGCATCTCCTCGGGAACCGCGATGGCCGCAATGGCGGAAATCTCAAACACCGTGCTGCCTGCGGGCTACAGTTTCGCGTGGACCGGCACCGCCTATCAGGAGCAAGAGGCCGCCGGCCAGACCGGCATCGTGCTCATGCTCGCGGTGCTGTTTGCCTACCTGTTCCTGGTGGCGCTCTATGAGAGCACGGTGATCCCGATCCCGGTGCTGCTGTCGGTCGTCGTCGGCGTGCTCGGGTCCTATGTCGGCATCAAGCTCGCCGGCCTCAATCTCGACCTCTACGGCCAGATCGGGCTCGTGGTCCTGATCGCGCTCGCCGCCAAGAACGGCATTCTGATCGTCGAATTTGCCAAGGAGCAACGCGAAGCGGGCGTGGCGCTCGACGACGCCGCCATCCAGGGCGCGCATATGCGCTTTCGCGCGGTCATGATGACGTCGGTCGCCTTCATCCTTGGCCTCCTGCCGCTCGTGATTGCAACCGGTGCGGCGGAGCTCAGCCGCAGAGCCGTCGGGACGGCCGTATTTGCGGGCATGCTTGCGGCAAGCTCAATCGGCATCTTTCTCGTCCCGACGCTCTACGTGACGTTCCAGCGTCTGCGGGAGCGGATCAAGACCACGCCAATGTCCAGCCGCTGAGTTGCCCCAGCGAAACTCAGGCATGGCTGGATCGACATCGCGCGAAATGATCCGAGCCCACGTCGAACGGGCACTCTAGGCCGCAGTCCTTCAACGCGGGACGACAGCCGTCGCTTCAATCTCGACGCGCGCTGCCGGCTCGACAAGGCGCACGACCTGAACGAGCGCCATGCTGGGATAGTGGGTGCCGATCACCTCCCGATAGGCTTTGCCAAGCGCCTTGAGATTGGAGACGTATTCGTCCATGTCCACGACATACCAGGTCAGGCGAACCAGATGATCCGGCCGCGCGCCGCCTTCGGCCAGGATCGCGACGATGTTTTCGAGCGCCTGGCGGACCTGTGCAACAAATCCGTCGCCAAACCGGCCTGAAACGTCCCAGCCGACGACGCCGCCGGTCACGACGAGGCGCCCGTCGGCCATCATGCCGTTCGCATATCCCTTTGGCTGCGGCCAGCCGCCGGGCTGGAGCACCTGCAAACCGTTCGCCATGTCGGGAGCCGCTGCGCCCGGCTGTCTCATCACACTCATCGGTCTCTCTCTATCGTCTCAGCGCGACTTCAGTAGATCGCGCGCCACAATCAGTTTCTGCACCTCGGTCGCGCCCTCGTAGATGCGCAACGCCCGGATTTCGCGGTAGAGGCTTTCGACGACCTCACCCTTGCGCACGCCGCGTCCGCCGAACATCTGGACCGCGCGATCGATGACGCGCTGGGCGGTCTCGGTCGCCGTCAGCTTCGCCATTGCAGCTTCGCGCGTCGTCGGAAGCTTCTGGACATCGCGGCGCCAGGCCGCGCGATAGGTCAGGAGCGCGGCGGCGTCGGTGTCGGTCGCCATGTCGCCGAGCGCGGCCTGGGTCAATTGGAGATCTCCCAGCGTCGCGCCGAACATGCGCCGGCTGCGCGCGTGCGACAGCGCCTCGTCGAGCGCCCGCCGGGCAAAGCCGAGAGCTGCGGCCGCGACCGACGCGCGAAAAATATCCAGCGTCTGCATCGCGAGCTTGAACCCGCCGCCCGGCGCGCCGAGGCGACGGCTCGCCGGGATCCGGCAATTGGCAAAGCGCAACGTCGCCAGCGGATGCGGCGCGATGACGTCGATGCGGTCGGCGATGCCGAAGCCGGGATCATCGGGAAAGACGACGAACGCCGAGATGCCGCGCGCGCCCGGCGCCTCGCCGGTTCGCGCAAACAGCGTGTAGACGTCGGCAATGCCGCCGTTGGAGATCCAGGTCTTCTCGCCGTCGATGACGTAGTCGTTGCCGTCAGCGCGCGCGGTGCAGGACATCGCCGCGACGTCCGACCCCGCCTCCTTCTCGGACAGCGCGAAGGCCGCAAGCCATTCGCCGGAGCGAACCTTCGGCAGCACGGCCTTGCGCAGCTCAGCCGAACCGCCGAGCGCGATCGCGCCGGAGCCGAGCCCCTGCATGGCGAAGGCGAAATCGGCGAGGCCATCGGCATAGGCCAGCGACTCGCGCGACAGGCAGATCGAGCGGGAATCGATCGTCGTCGCATCGCCGTCGGGTGCCGCAACCGCGCAATCGAGCACCCCCGCATCGCCCATCGCGCGCACGAGCTTGCGGCAGGCGGCGTCGACATCGCCGTGATCGATTGTGTCGAGAACCCCCGACTGCACGAAGCGGTCGAGCCGCTCGCCGATCGTGTGGTGGCGTTGTTCGAAGAACGGCCAGTCCAGCCAGTCCCGCTTGATGACCTTTGCCACGGAGCTCATCTGATCCCTCCTCCGCTCACTGCGCGCTAGCTGCCGCGGCGCGCGCCAGATTGGTTTCGTATTGCCCCTTGGCGGACAGATACTGCTTCGGCCAACTGACCGACGTGATGCCGATGCGCGCGGCTTCGTGC
>NZ_JBFUES010000097.1:0-12836 GCF_056403875.1 Bradyrhizobium sp. P2_E8 | reverse complement strand
CGGTTGCCGGGCGGGCGCCACGGAATCACGTTGGCGATGTAGGCGGTGGTGCGGTTGAGCCCGATCGCGCCGATCATGAGGTCGAGCAGCTTGCCGCTGCGCCCGACGAAGGGCAGTCCCTCGATGTCCTCGTCGCGGCCCGGCGCCTCGCCGACGAACATGATGCGCGCCTGCGGATTGCCGTCGGCGAACACCAGCCTCGTTGCGGTGTGCTTCAGCGCACAGCCCTCGAAGCCCTGCATCAACTCACGCAAGGCCTCCAGCGTCGGCGCGGTGCGCGCAGCCTCGCGTGCCGAGGCGATCGCGACGTCGGGGGCGGGTGCGGCCTCGCCGCGGATCACCGTGGGCGCAGCGGCCGGCCGCGGCGCCTCCACCGGCGCTGCTGCGCGCGGGACCGGAGGCGGGGCGTCCATTTCCGCCAGGCGGTCTATCGGCTCCTCCGCGAGCGCGCAGTCGACTCCGGCCTCCAGATAGAAGGCGAGAAGCTCTCGGACGGTGGGGGCGGGTTCGGGGATCATTGGAAAGTCAGACTTTTATATCAGTTCGGGGCGCCTTGCATCCCACCGGAACGCATTTCCGTGGTTGTCCTACCCGGAAAAATCGGAAACAAGAGGGCGCAAACGACCGAGGACCGTCTCAAGGGCTGAGATCAGATGAGCACCGAAGAACTTCCCCCGCGCGAATCCATGGAATTCGACGTCGTCATCGTCGGCGCCGGCCCCTCGGGCCTGTCGGCCGCGATCCGGCTGAAGCAGCTCAACGCCGATCTCAACGTCGTCGTGGTGGAGAAGGGCTCCGAGGTCGGTGCGCATATTCTCTCCGGCGCTGTGATCGACCCGGCCGGGCTCGACAAGCTCGTTCCCGACTGGCGTGAGGATTCCGACTGTCCGCTGAAGACGCAGGTCAAGGACGACCGCTTTTACTGGATGACGGCCGGCGGCGCGATCAAGCTGCCGAACTTCATGATGCCGCCGCTGATGGACAACCATCACTGCTACATCGGCTCGCTCGGCAATGTCTGCCGCTGGCTGGCGCGCAAGGCCGAGGCGCTCGGCGTCGAGATCTATCCGGGCTTCGCCGCGGCCGAGGTGCTCTATGACGAAGAAGGCAGGGTCAGGGGCATTGCCACCGGCGACATGGGCATCGGCCGCGACGGCAAGCCGAAGGACTCCTTTACCCGTGGCATGGAATTGCTCGGCAAGTACACGTTGTTTGCCGAAGGCGCCCGCGGCAGCCTGACCAAGCAGCTCATCGCGAAGTTCGCGCTCGACTCCAAGAGCGAGCCGGCGAAGTTCGGCATCGGCCTGAAGGAAGTCTGGCAGATCGATCCCGCCAAGCACCAGAAGGGCTTGATCCAGCATTCGTTCGGCTGGCCGCTCGACCTGAAGACCGGTGGTGGCTCGTTCCTCTATCACTACGACGACAATCTCGTCGCCGTCGGTTTCGTCGTGCATCTGAACTACGATGATCCCTATCTGTCGCCGTTCGACGAGTTCCAGCGCTTCAAGACCCATCCGTCGATCCGCAGCACCTTCGAAGGCGCCAAGCGGCTCGCCTATGGCGCGCGCGCCATCACCGAGGGCGGCTACCAGTCGGTGCCGAAACTGAGCTTCCCCGGTGGCGCGCTGATCGGCTGCGCGGCCGGCTTCGTCAACGTCCCGCGCATCAAGGGCGTGCACAATGCGATGGGCACCGGCATGCTCGCCGCCGAGCATGTCGCAGCGGCGCTTGCGGCCGATCGCGCCAATGACGAGATCGTCGAGTACGAGAACGCGTGGCGTTCCTCCTCCGTGGGCAAGGATCTGTTCCTGGTCCGCAACGTCAAGCCGCTGTGGTCGAAGTTCGGCACCGTGCTCGGCGTCGCGCTCGGCGGCTTCGACATGTGGTGCAACACGCTGTTCGGCGCATCGCTGTTCGGCACCCAGTCGCATTCCAAGCCGGATCGCGCGACGCTCGATCCGGCCAAGAGCCACGCGCCGAAGAACTACCCCAAGCCGGACGGCAAGATCTCGTTCGACAAGCTGTCGTCGGTATTCCTGTCCAACACCAATCACGAGGAGGACCAGCCGGTCCATCTCAGGGTTGCGGACATGAACCTCCAGAAGACCTCCGAGCACGACGTGTTCGCCGGTCCCTCGAATCGCTATTGCCCCGCCGGCGTCTACGAATGGGTCGAGGAGGGCGCCGGCCCGCGCTTCCAGATCAACGCCCAGAACTGCGTCCACTGCAAAACCTGCGACGTGAAGGACCCCAACGGCAACATCACCTGGGTTCCCCCGGAGGGCGGCGGCGGCCCGAACTACGAGGCGATGTAAAGGCGGGCCAATCAGCGCGGACCTGGTCACAAACGGTGATCTGCCGCACGTTCGCGTGAGAACCGGGCCGCGGCCACCTGTCGCGGCCACGATAAGGCCATAGTGGCGGCGTCTTGGGGCGCTCTTGTCCTATTTGGGGCGTTCGGAGGCGATCGCCCGGTCCGAATCCTTGCGGTAAACCGCCAAAAGCGGCATTGTCCGACCCGACGGTTCCGGGTCACGATGCCACCGGCCGCGTTCGCATGCGAGACGGCTTTCTGCTGCGAACCCAGGCACTACCAACTCAAGGCGAGCCCTGATGTTTTCAATTCGTTTCAACCGCTGGACTGTTGCCGCCATCGCCCTCATGGGCACAGCGATCGCGACGGTCCCCGGCAGGGTCCTGGCGCAGACGCCGGATCATCCGTCCGATACGGCGGCGCAGTTTCCGACCCGGAACGATCTGAAGTCGCTCACGACCTCCGGCAGCTATCTCGCCGCCCGCCACGCCAGCGTCGAGCGCGACGCGGCCTCGGCCGCCGCCTTCTACCGCTCGGCGCTCCGCACCGATCCGAAGAACAACGAGCTGCTCGACCGTGCCTTCATCTCCTCGGTCGCCGACGGCGACATCGACGAGGCGGTCAAGCTCGCCGAGCGCATCCTCACCATCGACAAGACCAACCGCGTCGCGCGCCTCGTCGTCGGCGTGCATGATCTGAAGCTGAAGAAGTACGCGACCGCGCAGACCAACATCAACCAGTCGATCCGCGGCCCCATTACCGATCTCGTCGCCACGCTGCTGTCGGGCTGGGCGGCCTATGGCGCCGGCGATTCCAAGGGTGCTGTCGCCACCATCGACAAGCTGGCCGGCCCGGAATGGTATCCGCTGTTCAAGGATCTCCACGCCGGCATGATCCTCGAACTCGCCGGCAAGGAGAAGGACGCCGGCACGCGCTTCGAGCGCGCCTACAAGCTCGACGATTCCATGCTGCGCGTCACCGAGGCCTATGCGCGCTGGCTGTCGCGCAACAAGGATTCCGCCGCGGCGACCACCGTCTACCAGGCCTTCGACAAGAAGCTCGCCCGCCATCCGCTGATCGTGGAAGGCCTGCGCGACACCAAGGCCGGCAAGAAGCTGCCGCCGCTGGTCGATTCCGCGCAGGCCGGCGCTGCCGAGGCGCTCTACGGCATCGGCGCGACGCTGACCCGCCGCGGCGGCGAGGATCTGGCACTGGTCTATCTCCAGCTCTCGCTCTACCTCCAGCCGACCCATCCGCTGGCGCTGCTCTCGCTCGCCGATCTCTATGAATCGGTGAAGCGGCCGCAGATGGCGATCAAGGTCTATGAGCGCGTGCCGTCGACCTCGCCGCTGAAGCGCAACGCGCAGATCCAGCTCGCCATCGATCTGGATTCCGCCGACCGCACCGACGAGGCGATCAAGATCCTCAAGGGCGTCACCACTGAGGATTCCAAGGATCTCGAAGCCATCATGGCGCTCGGCAACATCGAGCGCGGCCGCAAGAAGTTCGGCGACTGCGGCGCGACCTATTCGCAGGGCGTCGACGTGCTGCCGGCCGGCAACGACAAGGCCAACAGCGTCTGGTACTATTATCGCGGCATCTGCGAGGAGCGCTCCAAGCAGTGGGGCAAGGCCGAGGCCGACATGAAGAAGGCGCTCGAGCTGCAGCCCGACCAGCCGCATGTCCTCAACTATCTCGGCTATTCCTGGATCGACCAAGGCGTGAATCTCGACGAAGGCATGAAGATGATCAAGCGCGCCGTCGAGCAGCGTCCCGACGACGGCTACATCGTCGACTCGCTTGGCTGGGCTTACTACCGCATCGGCAACTACGAAGAGGCGGTGAAGAACCTCGAGCGCGCGATCGATCTGAAGCCCGAGGATCCCACCATCAACGATCACCTTGGCGATGCCTATTGGCGCGTCGGCCGCACGCTGGAAGCCAAATTCCAGTGGTCGCACGCCCGCGATCTCAAGCCCGAGCCGGACGAGCTTCCGAAGATCGAGGCCAAGATCGCCAACGGCCTGACCGACGACAATTCGAACTCTTCGGCCGCGCAGGCGGAGAAGAAGAAGGACGACGGCAAGGGCGGCTAAGCTGAGTGAAGTTGGGGGCGTGTCGCCGATGCCGGCGTTGATTGAAGAGGGGCGCGCGAAGGTCAATCTGAGCCTTCGCGTGGTCGGCCGTCGTGCCGACGGTTATCATGATCTCGAAAGCGTGGTCGCCTTCGCCGACTGCGCCGATCGTTTGACGCTGGAGCCGGGCGGCGAGCTGAAGCTCGCCACCACCGGGCCGCTGGCCGCAGCGTGCGGCGATACCGCGGACAATCTCGTGTTCAAGGCGGCCAAGCTTCTGGCCGAGGCCGTGCCGAACCTGAAGCTGGGCGCCTTTGCGCTCGACAAGGTGCTGCCCGTCGCGGCCGGTATCGGCGGTGGCTCGGCGGATGCAGCGGCAGCACTGCGCCTGCTGGCGCGGCTCAACAACCTGTCGCTCGATGATCCCCGCCTCCAGAAGGTCGCGCTCGCAACCGGCGCCGACGTGCCGGTGTGCCTGCTCTCGCGCGCCTGCGACATGACCGGCGTCGGCGAGCAGCTGCTGCCGCTCGCGCTGCCGAGCATGCCCTGCGTGATGGTCAATCCGCGCGTGCCGGTGGCGACCAAGGACGTGTTCCAGGCGCTGGGCCTGCGCAACGGCGAGCTGCTGGTCGGCGCCACCTCCGTCCTCGGAGCTCCGGCCTGGCCGGAGGAGGGCGCCTCGATCGCCGACTGGGTCGAGGTTCTCGAAACCGTCGCCAACGACCTCGAAGCCCCCGCGATGCGCATCGAACCTGTTATCGGCGAGGTGCTGGAGGCGCTTCGTGGCTCCGCCGGCGTCAAGCTCGCCCGCATGTCCGGCTCGGGCGCGACCTGCTTTGCGATCTATGGCGCGCCAACCGAGGCCCATGCTGCTGCGGAAAAGATCCGGCGCGATCACCCCGGCTGGTGGGTGCATGCGGGCACGTTGAGCTAGATATTTCCCCGACGACACTGCCGTAGCCCGGATGAGCGTAGCGACATCCGGGATTCGTGCTTGCGGCTTCCCGCATGTCGCTGCGCTCATGCGGGCTACGAGGCTGGGCTAGCCGCTGCAATCCTCAGGCAGCCCGAGAAACCTTCTGATTTCACCCAACACCTCTTGCGGCTTGTCATGCTGCAGCCAGTGCCCCGCGCCGGCGATGGTCTCGACACGCGCCTGCGGGAAGTAGCGCTCCAGGCCTGCCGCTCTGGACCCGCCGAGAAAGCTTTCGCCGGCATTCAGCAGCAGCGTCGGGCAGGCGATGCGCGACCAGAGTTCGACGTGATCGTCCGGCCAGAGYCGATGCGGCGCGGAGGCGCGCTGGTAGGGATCGAACTTCCAGCTATAGGTACCGTCCGCGTTCTGCCGCGCGCCGTGCGTCGCAAGATGCAGCGCGAGGTCGCGCGACAGCCGCTTGTTGTGAAGCACCATCTGCGCGGCGGCATCCTCGAGGGTCGAATAGCGGCGCGGCGTGCGGTCGTGCAGCTTGTCGAGCTGGCCGACCCATTTGCCGATGCGCTCATGCGCCGGCGGCTTTGGTGCATCCGGCAGCATGGTCACGCCGTCCAGCACGACCAGCTTCGTGACCTGCTCGGGGAATGATCCCGAGAAGATCAGGCTCACCATGCCGCCCATCGAATGGCCGATGAGAGTTACTTGAGGCGCTGCGACGCTGCGGACGAGTTGGGCGAGATCGTACACATATTCCGTCAGCGCGTAGCTGCCGCCCTTGGTCCAGTCGGAATCGCCGTGTCCGCGCAGGTCGGGCGCCAGCACGTGAAAATGCGGTTGCAGCGATCTGGCGATGACGTCCCAGCTGCGGCAATGATCGCGGCCGCCATGGACCAGGATAAGGGGCGGCGCGCCCTCGTTGCACCAATCGGCATAATACAGCCGCAGGCCGTGAGACTCGTAGAAGCGGCTTTGCGGGGCGCTAGCCATTTGCCGGCCGCCGCGCCAGCGCGAGCGAGAGGCCGAGGCCCGCGATGAAGACGCCGGAGCCCTGGGTGAGGCGCCGCATCAGATGCGGCCGTCCGATCAGTTGCGTGCGCGTCGCGGAGGCCATCAGCACCACGACGACATCGGCGAGCGTGTTCAGCGTCACCGAGATCGCGCCGAGCACGATGAATTGCAGCGTGGGGTTCGCTCCCGCGGGATCGAGGAATTGCGGAATGAAGGCGAGGAAGAACGCGGCGGTCTTCGGGTTCAGCGCCTCGACCAGCACGCCGTCGCGGAACGCGCGCTTATCGCCGGTGGGCGCGCTCTCCAGCGACAGCGTACGGCTGGCGCTGCGAAAAGTCTTGATGCCGAGCCAGACCAGATAGAGCGCGCCGACGAATTTGACGGCGGCAAACAGCTCGGCGCTGGCGAGAATGATGGCGGAGATACCGAGACTGCCCGCCACCACATGAACCAGCCCGCCGAGCGCCGTGCCCGCGGTCGAGGCAAAGCCGCTGCCGCGCCCCTCGGACAAGGTTCGCGCCGCGACGTAGAAAATGCCGGGGCCGGGAATGGCAGCAATGAGAGATGCCGCGGCAAGGAACAGCCAGAAATTCGTGTCGGTCATCCTGCTGTCGTAGCGATGCGTGGGGCGATTGCAAGGCCTGTCGTTTAGTCCATCCGGCGGAAGATCACGCTGGCATTCACCCCGCCGAAGCCAAATCCGTTGGAGATGGCGTGCCGTATCTGCATCGGACGCGCGCTACCTGAGACGATGTCGATGCCGTCTGCGCCGGGATCGGGGTTTTCGAAATTGAGCGTCGGCGGCGCGACCTGGTCGCGCAAGGCGAGGATGGTGAAGATCGCCTCGAGTCCGCCGGCGGCGCCGAGCAGATGGCCGGTAGCTGATTTCGTCGCGCTCACCGCTATGCTGCGGCTGCGGCCGAACAGCGCGCCGATCGCGCCAAGCTCGCTTTCGTCACCGGCCGGCGTCGACGTCGCATGCGCGTTCAAGTGCTGCAATTCGCCGGGCTCCAGCCGCGCCTGCCGCAGCGCGATCTCCATCGCGCGGCGCGCGCCGTCGCCATCGGGTGGCCCCGACGTCATGTGGTAGGCATCCGCCGTCGTGCCGTATCCGACGATCTCCGCGATCGGCGTGGCGCCGCGCGCCAGCGCATGCTCGAGCGCCTCGACCACCAGGATGCCGGCGCCTTCGCCCATGACGAAGCCGTCGCGGTCGCGATCGAACGGGCGCGAGGCGCGCCCCGGCTCCTCGTTGAAGGAGCTCGACAGTGCGCGCGCCGCCGCGAAGCCGCCGAGGCTGACGATGTCGATGCAGGCCTCGGCGCCGCCGCAGATCGCAACATCGGCCTCGCCGGCGCGGATCATCCGCGCGGCATCGCCGATCGCCTGGACGCTGGCGGCACAGGCGGTGACCGGTGTCCCCAGCGGTCCCTTGTAGCCGTATTTGATCGAGACGTGGCCGGCGGCGAGATTGGCGAGAAACGAGGGGATCGTGAATGGCGAGAGCCGGCGCACGCCGCGCTGCTCGGTGATGCGCACCGCTTCCGCCATCGCCGGAAAGCCGCCGACGCCGGAGGCGATGATGGTTGCGGTCCGTTCCAGCGCGGCCGCGTCCTGCGGTGCCCATTCGGCCTGCGCGACCGCTTCTGCGGTGGCGAGCAGCGCGAACAGGATGAAACGGTCCATCTTGCGCTGGTCTTTTGGCGCAGCGGCCTGCGCCGGGTCGAAGCCGCCGTCGGCATCGCCGGCCTTGTCGGGCACGAGGCCCGCGATGCGCGCGGGCAGCGCCTGCGACCATTCGGGCAGGGGACGCAGCCCGCTTTGACCGGCGAGCAGCCGGCGCCAGGACAGTTCGACACCGCAGGCGAGCGGCGATACCGCGCCCATTCCCGTCACGACGATACGACGCATGTCAGTCTCCGGCCGGCGCAATGGCCGGGTTCATGGCCTTGAGCGAAGCCAGCCGTTTCCGCATCCCGCGACTGGCACCCGGGCCCGCGATGATGACCGCATTGTCGAGCGTGATCGGCTGCATGTCGGCGGCATCGACCACGACAGGATCGAACGGACGACGATCGGCCCGGCTTGCCAGTAGAATGGCTTCGCCCTTCGGCGCGAGATGCCTGTTGCCCCAGGCGAGCAACGCCGCGACCACGGGGAAGAAATCCCGCGCCTTGTCCGTCAGCACATATTCGTAACGCGGCGGCCGCTCATGATAGCGGCGGCGGACGAACATGCCTGACGCGGTGAGATGGGCCAGGCGCCGCGACAGGATGTTCGGCGCGATCCCGAGATTTTGCGAGAACTCGTCGAAGCGCGTCGCGCCCTGGAACGCGTCCCGCAGGATCAAAATGCTCCACCATTCGCCGACCGTCTCCACGGCGCGGCCGACCGGGCATTCCAGAATGGAGGCGGATTTGGGCTGCATGGCGGGAACGTAGGAGGGTTACTTGCAAAATGCAAGTGACCAGCAGAGCAGCTTCATCGCGCGAGCGGGCGAGTTGCGGGACTGCGAACCGGTCTCTGTGATTTGAAATGCGAGTTGGCGAGCGGTGACTGCGCAGCTTGCTCCGTCATTGCGAGCGCAGCGAAGCAATCCAGGCCGCTTCCGCGGAGGGACTCTGGATTGCTTCCGCCTTCGCTAAAGCTCGGCGGACAAGTCGCTGCGCTCGCAATGACGATGTGGGAGCAGGGTGACGCTACTTCATCGGCGTCGTCCCGGCGAAGGCCGGGACCCATAACCACGACCGACTATTGTGGCGCACGATCGTGGCCACAGCGCGCCCGGACAACGCTGACCGGGGTAATGGGTCCCGGCCTTCGTCGGGACGACACTGAAGGGTGTGGTTGGCAGTGCGCCGAAACGCGAAACCTAATGCGATCGCGCCAGGCAGAACGCCACGACCTGCTCCAGCGCGCTCTTCATCGGCGACGACGGGAACAGCGCCAGTGCATCCACAGCCATGGCGCCGTAATGCTGGGCGCGGCTGAGCGTGTCCTCGAGCGCGCGGTGCTTGTTCATCAGGCCGATGGCGTGATCGAGATCGGAATCGCCGATCTCGCCGCGCTCGAGCGCCTTGATCCAGAAGGCGCGCTCGGTGTCGTTGCCGCGGCGGAAGGCGAGCACGACCGGCAGCGTGATCTTGCCTTCGCGGAAATCGTCGCCGGTGTTCTTGCCGAGCTTGGCGCTCTTGCCGCCATAGTCGAGCACGTCGTCGACGAGCTGGAAGGCGATGCCGAGATTCATGCCGACCGAGCGGCAGGCGGTCTGCTCCGCCTTGGGGCGGTTCGCGATCACGGGGCCGACCTCGCAGGCGGCGGCGAACAGCTCGGCGGTCTTGCCGCGGATCACGGCGAGATATTCGTCCTCGGTGGTCGCGGTGTTCTTGGCAGCCGCAAGCTGCATCACCTCGCCCTCGGCGATGGTGGCGGCGGCCGCCGAAAGAATGTCCAGCGCGCGGAGCGAGCCGACCTCGACCATCATGCGGAACGCCTGGCCGAGCAGGAAGTCGCCGACCAGCACGCTCGCCTCGTTGCCCCAGAGCATGCGCGCCGACAGCTTGCCGCGGCGCATCTCGCTCTCGTCCACGACGTCGTCATGGAGCAGGGTGGCGGTGTGCATGAACTCGACGGAGGCAGCTAACTTGATGTGGCCGTCGCCGTTGTAACCGGCAAGATTGGCCATGGCGAGCGTCAGCATCGGCCGCAGGCGCTTGCCCCCGGAGGAGATCAGATGGTTGGCGACCTCCGGGATCATGGTCACGTCGGAGCCGGTGCGCGACAGGATCGTGGCGTTGACGCGCTCCATGTCTCCGGCGACAAGGGCAACCAGCTCTTCGATCGACGCGCCGGGAGTTTCGAAAGGTACGATGACGGCCACGCCGGTCTCCAATATTTGCCCCGGAAGGGCTATTCTGATGGAAATACAATAGAAACTGGAGGCGCATGCGGCAAGTGCTGCGGAACCATTGACATTTGCCGCTTAACCCCTTTCAGGCAKGAGACCTGCGTTTTGCGTGAACTGGTTCGGACCAACGACATGGTGCTGGTGTCAGCGATCGGCGCGCTGCTCGACGGCGCCAATATCCATCATCTGGTGCTGGACCAGAACATGAGCATCATCGAGGGCTCGCTCGGCATTTTGCCGCGGCGGATCCTGGTCCATGAGGACGACGCCCAGGAGGCCCGGCAGCTCCTGACCGAGGCCGGGCTCAGCCACGAACTGCGCGGCGATGATTGAGGCCGGCATCACCGAGGACGCCTTTCTCGGCGGGCAACTACGCCTGAAGCAGAAGCGGTCCGGCCATCGCGCCGGGCATGACGCCATCCTGCTTGCAGCGGCGACGGAGGCCCAGGCGGGCGACCGCGTGGTCGATCTCGGCGCCGGCATCGGCACGGCCGGGCTGGCGCTGGCGCGGCGCGTGGCGGGGATCAGGCTCAGCCTGGTCGAGATCGATCCGGAACTGGCGGAGCTGGCGCGAGCCAATGCGGCGGCGAACGCGATTGCCGCCGACACGATCGTGCTCGACGTCACCGCCGATGCGCAGGCCTTCCTGGCACATGGGCTCGTGCCCGACAGCGTCGATCGTGTGCTGATGAACCCGCCCTTCAACGATCCGGTGCGCCATCGTGGCTCGCCGGATCAGGCGCGCCACACCGCGCATGTGGCGACGGAGGAGACGCTGCATGCGTGGGTGCATGCAGCACGGCGTATCCTCCGATCGAACGGTGTGCTGACATTGATCTGGCGCGCGGATGGAATCGCCGAGGTCTTGGCAGCGCTGTCACGCGGCTTCGGCAGCCTGTCGATCCTGCCGGTTCATGGCGAAGCGGGGCGGCCCGCGATCCGCGTGCTGGTGCGCGCGATCAAAGGCGGCAGGGCGCCGACGCGCCTGTTGCCGGGCCTCATGCTTAACGAAGAGTCAAACGTGCCTAAAAAAGAGGTGAGGGATATTCTGGAAGGGAGGGCGGTGTTGCCGCTCGCGGAGCCGTGACGGCTTACTGCGGCAGCGATTCCGTCTGCTGTTCTTGCGGGGACGTAAAGCGAATCGCCGCGAAAAGCGCACCGATCAGCATCAACAGCAGATAGATCTTCATGGCGTTTCCTCCGCTGCTTCATTGCAGCTTCCCAATAGGGAATCTGCAAAACACGTTCCAGGCACTTCCAATGACAGTCGCGTGATAAGAAATGGTTAATCAGGGGTAATGGCATGGCCGAACAATTGAACGATCGTGAGGGTTCCGGCCTGGCCGACAAGCTCATGCAATATCTGCCGGCGCGCTTTCGTCCGGGCACGGCGGTGGTGCCGGTGGTGCGGCTGTCAGGCGTGATCGGCGCGGTGACGCCGCTGCGCCCGGGCATGTCGCTCGCGGRCGTCGCGCGGGTGCTGGAGCGGGCCTTCTCGATGCGGAACGCCAAGGCGGTGGCGCTTGTGATCAACTCGCCCGGCGGCTCGCCGGTGCAGTCGCGCCAGATCTACCTGCGCATCAAGCAGCTCGCGGCCGAGAAGAAGCTGCCGGTGCTGGTGTTCGTCGAGGACGTCGCGGCCTCCGGCGGCTACATGATCGCCTGCGCCGGCGACGAGATCTTCTGCGATCCGTCCTCGATCCTCGGCTCGATCGGCGTGGTCGGCGGCAGTTTTGGTTTCCAGGAGGCGATCAGGCGGCTCGGCATCGAGCGGCGGCTCTACACGGCCGGCGCGCACAAGGCGATGCTCGATCCGTTCCTGCCCGAAAACCCCGACGACGTGGCCAAGCTGAAGGCGATCCAGCGCGAGATCCACCAGATCTTCATTTCGCTCGTGAAGCAGAGTCGCGGCGCCCGCCTGAAGGGCGACGACGACGCGTTGTTCACCGGCGAATATTGGGCCGGCGAAAGTTCGATCGCGCTGGGGCTCGCCGACGGGATCGGTGATCTCCGCTCAACTCTTCGTGCCCGCTATGGCGAGAAGGTTCTCACCCCCGTGATCGCGCAGCCGACCGGGCTGCTGTCCGGCCTTTTGGGGCGCAGATCGCCCGGCGCGGGCCAGCTTTCGGCCCTGGAATCAATGGCCGGGTTGCCGGACGAACTGATCTCGGCGGTCGAAACGCGGGCGATTTGGGCGAAATTCGGGTTCTAGGGCGCGGCCTCCCGCGCCATTTGGCCCCAAGGAGACTTGAAGCCGAGCCAATTGCGGCGCGGCCCGGTCTGCGCAAGAATGTGCGTGGGGGCTGAGCACTCAACAAGGATCGACAGATGCCGCCGTTCGTCGCTTTCGCAGGCGTCCTGGGCGGGCTTGCCGTGGTCCGCTGGGCCTACAAGACCGCTGTCCGGATCAATCAGGAGCTGGAGGAGATGCGCCTCTCACGCGTCGCCGAGGCCGCCCATGTGGGGGAAATCCGGACGCTGAAACAGGATCCGGTGACCGGAGCGTATCGCCCGGGCTAGTCACGCCTTTCCACACGCCGTCATTCCGGGGCGATGCGAAGCATCGAACCCGGAATCTCGAGATTCCGGGTTCGCCCT
>NZ_JBFUES010000096.1:0-12875 GCF_056403875.1 Bradyrhizobium sp. P2_E8 | reverse complement strand
ATCGAGGCGCGTGCGCTGAACCTGCAGCGCCAGGCCATCGAGGCGGTCGAGCTGCTGCCGCAGGCGCCGCCCGAGCTCGCCGCGATGTTCCAGGGCACCACCGCGCCCGGCGCGCTGGCCGACCTCGCGACCTCGTTCATGGACATCAAGCCGCAGGACAAGCAGGAGGTGCTGGAGACCATCGATCTCGCCTTGCGGGTCGAGAAGGTGTCGAAGCATCTGGCCGAGCGGCTGGAGGTGCTGCGCATCTCCAACGAGATCGGCCAGCAGACCCGCGCCAGCTTCGACGAGCGGCAGCGCGAGGCGATCCTGCGCGAGCAGATGGCGACCATCCAGCGCCAGCTCGGCGAAGGCGACGGCAAGGCGGCCGAGGTCGCCGAGCTGACGGCGGCCATCGCCAAGGCCAACATGCCGCCGGAGGCGGAGGCGCACGCCAAGAAGGAGCTGCGCCGCTACGAGCGCATGCCGGAGGCTGCCGGCGAAGCCGGCATGGTCCGCACCTACCTCGACTGGCTGATCGAGCTGCCCTGGGCGCTGCCCGCGGAGAAGCCGATCGACATCAAGGAAGCGCGCCGCATTCTGGATGCCGATCATTTCGGCCTGGAGAAGATCAAGAGCCGGATCATCGAATATCTGGCGGTGCGCAAGCTCGCCCCGCAGGGCAAGGCGCCGATCCTGTGCTTCGTCGGCCCGCCCGGCGTCGGCAAGACCTCGCTCGGCCAGTCCATCGCACGCGCGATGGATCGCCCCTTCGTGCGCGTCAGTCTCGGCGGCGTGCATGACGAGGCCGAGATCCGCGGCCACCGGCGCACCTATATCGGCGCGCTGCCCGGCAACATCATCCAGGGCATCAAGAAGGCCGGCACGCGGAACTGCGTCATGATGCTGGACGAGATCGACAAGATGGGCCGTGGCGTGCAGGGCGATCCTTCCGCTGCCATGCTGGAGGTGCTCGACCCCGAGCAGAACGGGACGTTCCGGGACAATTACCTGGGCGTGCCCTTCGACCTGTCGCGCGTGGTGTTCATCGCGACCGCCAACATGCTGGACCAGATTCCGGGTCCGCTGCTGGATCGCATGGAGCTGATCAGCCTCGCCGGCTACACCGAGGAGGAGAAGCTGGAGATCGCGCGGCGCTATCTGGTGCGGCGGCAGCTCGAGGCCACCGGCCTGACGGCCGAGCAGGCCGAGATCGAACCGGAGGCGCTGAAGCTGGTCGTCAAGGGCTACACCCGCGAGGCCGGCGTGCGCAATCTTGAGCGCGAGATCGGCAAGGTGTTCCGCCATGCCGCGGTGCAGGTCGCCGAAGGCACGGCTGCCAAGGTCGTGGTGAGCCCGAAGGACATCGCCACCGTGCTCGGCCAGCCGCGCTTCGAAGGCGAGATCGCGCAGCGCACCAGCATTCCGGGCGTGGCCACCGGCCTTGCCTGGACGCCGGTCGGCGGCGACATCCTGTTCATCGAGGCCTCGCGCGTGCCGGGCCGCGGCGGGATGATCCTGACCGGCCAGCTCGGCGACGTCATGCGCGAGAGCGTGCAGGCTGCGATGACGCTGGTGAAGAGCAAGGCCAGCCAGCTCGGCATCGATCCGCAGCTGTTCGAGAAGAGTGACATCCACGTTCACGTTCCGGCGGGCGCAACCCCGAAGGACGGGCCGAGCGCGGGCGTTGCGATGTTCACGGCGCTGACGTCCCTGCTCACCAACCGCACGGTGCGCAGCGACACCGCGATGACCGGCGAGATCTCGCTGCGCGGCCTGGTGCTGCCGGTCGGCGGCATCAAGGAGAAGGTGGTGGCTGCGGCCGCCGCCGGACTGAAGCGGGTCATGCTGCCGGCGCGCAACAAGCGGGACTACGACGACATCCCGAAGAGCGCGCGGGACAACCTCGAATTCATCTGGCTGGAGCGCGTCGACGAGGCCATCGCCGCAGCACTCGAGCCGGCCGAGGCCAAGGTCGAAGCGGCGGAGTGAATGCGATGAAGAAACTGCTGGAAAGAGCGAAGAGATCGCGCAAGACGCAGCGGCTGCGCCAGCTGCTCGATCGCGCCATCGACGGGATTCGCGATGCGCTCGCGGGACCCGAGCCGCGGCTTCAGCCGGTCCCGGTCCGGGTCAGGCGCCGCAAGAGCTGAACCCCTCCGCTTCAGCCCTCGCGGTCGTCGAACATAAAAGGCCCCCTCCTGCGAGGGGGCCTTTGCTTTATCAGGCCACGGCGTCCTTGGCAGCCTTGACCGGGCGGGCGCGGACGATCTTCCGGGCCGGCTTGGCCTTGAACATCATCTCTTCACCCGTGAACGGGTTGGTGCCCTTGCGCGCCTTGGTCGCGGGCTTCTTGATGACCACGAACTTGGCGAAGCCCGGCACCAGGAACAGGCCGTTCTTCTTGAGCTCCTTGTGACCGACGTCGGTCAGCGTCTCCATGACGCTCTTGACGTCGCGCTTGGAAAGCTCGGTGGCGGTCGCAATCTTTTCGATCAACTGCGATTTGGACATTTGGGCTGGCATCGTGTCTCCTCTGATTCGTTGCCGGTTGCATATTAGACCAACCGGCGAAGGCCTAGAGCCTTCTGCACAGTTTTGTCGCGATTTTACGGGCTTTTTTGGCCCTCTGTGGCAAAAAACCCTGCTTTTTAGCTACTTCCGGAGCGGGAGGAGCCTCTGGCAGCGGATTTTACCTTGTTTCAAAGGCCCGCACGCAGCCTTGCTAAAGCTGATTCGCTGCTTTCGACAAGCGACGACCGGCCTCTTTGTGCAAGGAGGAGCGCGTTTCGCCCTAGAAAATAAGGCTAGATTGCATCGCCGAGGCGATCCGACCTCTCCCCGCAAGCGGGGAGAGGTGAAGAAAGAAGGCTAGATGCGCTCGATGACGATGGCCGGCGCCATGCCGCCGGCGGCGCACATGGTGACGAGACCGCGCTTGAGGTCGCGCCGTTCGAGCTCGTCGAGCACGGTGCCGATCAGGATCGAGCCGGTCGCGCCGATGGGATGGCCGAGCGCGATCGAGCCGCCATTGACGTTGACCTTGGCGCGGTCGAGCTTGAGGTCGCGGATGTATTTCTCCGCCACCACCGCGAAGGCCTCGTTGATCTCGAACAGGTCGATGTCGTCGATGGTCAGCCCCGCCTTCGCCAGCACCTTGCGCGTCGCCGGCACCGGCGCGTTCAGCATCAAGGTCGGCGAGTCCCCCATGTTGGCCATCGCCACCACGCGGGCGCGCGGCTTGAGGCCGTGCGCCTTGGCGTAGGCGGGCGAGGCCAGCAGGATCGCGGCGGCGCCGTCGACGACGCCGGACGAATTGCCGGCATGGTGCACGAAGTCGATGTCGAGGTCCGGATATTTCTGCAGGATCAGGCCGCGATAGGTGGTGCCCTTGTCGTCGAGCGCATAGTCGGCAACGGCGGGGAAAGCCGGCTTCAGGCTGCTGAGGCCTTCCATCGTGGTCTGCGGCCGCGGATACTCKTCGTGGTCGAGCGCAAGGCTGCCGTCTTCGCGATGAACAGGCACGAGGCTCTTCTTGAAGTGCCCGTTCGCCATCGCATGCGCGGCGCGCTTCTGGCTCTCCAGCCCGAGCGCGTCGACGTCCCGCCGCGTGATGCCTTCCATGGTCGCGATCGCATCGGCGCAGACGCCCTGATGCGACTGCGGATGCCGCGCGCGCAGGCGCAGATTGCCGCCGTCCATCATCATCGGACCGCCACCGCGGCGGCCCTCCATCGACATCATCTCGCAGCCGCCGGCGATGACGAGGTCTTCGGCGCCCGCCATGATCGAGCTTGCGGCCATGTTGACGCTGGTGATGCCGCTTCCGCAGAAGCGATCGAGCGTCACCGCGCTGGCGCGCACGTCGTAGCCGGCATCGAGCGCCGACATGCGGCCGAGATCGCCGCTTTGGGTGGCGACCTGCGCGCTGCAGCCCCAGACGATGTCGTCGACGTCGGCCGTATTGATGCCGGTGCGATCGGCGAGCGCGCGCAGCACGGTTGCGCCCAGTTGCTGCGGATGAATGCCCGAGAGCGCTCCCTTGCCGGCCTTGCCGACGCCCCGCGGTGTCCTGCAAGCATCGATGATCAGCGCGTCAGCCATTGGCGTTGTCCTCTTGTTATGAGTGTTGAGGACGGTTTTGAATAACGGGAAGAGTGGAGTCAATGCGGGACCTTTGCGCCCCTCACCCGGATTTTCCGCTGCGCGAAACCCTCTGCGACGTCATGGCCGGGCTTGTCCCGGCCATCCACGCCTCGCCGCACGGCACGAAGAACGTGGATGCGCGGGACAAGCCCGGGCATGACGACCTCTACACGAGGGAGCAATCACACCCCCGCCGCGTTCCTTGCGATCACGTTGCGGTAGTAGCTCGCGCTGAGCTTTGCCGTGCGGACCTGGGTGTCGAAATTGACGTGATAGAGCCCAAAGCGCTTGCTGAGCCCGAACACCCATTCGAAGTTGTCCATCAGGCTCCAGAGGAAATAGCCGCGCACCGGCACGCCTTCGGCGGTGGCGCGCTGGAGCTGGGCGAGATAGTTGCGCAGGTACATGATGCGGTCGGTGTCGTAGATCTTGCCGTCGGGCGTCACCACATCCTCGCCGGAGGTGCCGTTCTCGCTGATATAGATCGCATCCGTCTTCCAGATCCTTGCCGCCAGCTTCGGCACCCAGTAGATCGTCTCCGGCGCGACGCGGAGCCAGTCCGAGTTCATGTGCGGAAAGGATTTCGGGATCGGCAGCGGCATGAAGCCGGCGCCCTGGTCGGACGGCACCACATAGTGCTGCGGYGCGTAGATGTTGRGGCCGASGAAGTCGACCGGCGAGGAGATGATCTTCAGCTCGGCATCGGTGTATTTCGGCGCATTGGCGCCCGCGTATTTCAGGAACGCGTCGGTGTAGCTGCCGGTCATGATGACGTTGAGATAGCCGGCGTTCATCTCGCGCAGCGCGATCTCGGCGGCGCGGACGTGCTCGGGCGTATCGATCGCGGGAACGCAGACGTCGATGTTCTCGGCCGGCCCGACCCTGGTGCCGCGGCGGCCATGGGCGCGCACCGCCTGCACCGCAAGCCCGTGCGCGAGCGCGCTGTTGTGCCTGACCTGGTTGACCTCTGCTTGCGGCAGCGYCACGCCGGGCGCATCGATGCCGATACCATAGCCGAACTGCACGAAGCGGCCGCTCTCGTTCAGCGTGAACACATTCTTGACGCGATCGGTCAAACGCTCGGCGACATAGGCGGCATAGTCGCCGAAGATCTTGCAGGTCTCCGTCGAGCGCCAGCCGCCAAATCGGTCCTGGAGCGATTGCGGCAGGTCCCAGTGATAGAGCGTCATCCACGGCTCGATGCCGTTCTTCAGAAGCTCGTCGACGAGGCGATTGTAGAAGTCGAGCCCCGCAGGATTCGGCTTGCCGTCGCCGTCGGGAAACACCCGCGGCCAGGCGATCGAGAAGCGGTAGGCCTTGCAGCCGAGCTCCTTGATGAGCGCGATATCCTCCTTGTAGCGGTGATAGTGCTCGTTGGCGCGGTCGCCGGTCGAGCCGTCCTCGATCTTGCCGGGGATGCGGACGAACCTGTCCCAGATCGAGGCCCCTCGCCCGTCCTCGTTGACCGCGCCCTCGACCTGATAGGACGAGGTCGCCGTGCCCCAGACAAAGCCTGCAGGAAAGCCGCTGTCGCGCGAGGCCGCAGCCGCCGGCTTGGCGTCGGCGACTAAGGGATTTGCTACCCCGGCAGCGGACAGCCCCGCGATTTTCGCAAACTGGCGACGCGAGACCTTGTCCGACATTGATATTGCCCCGAGATGATTGATGCGGCGGCACAATGACGGCACGCAACCGGTTTGAAAAGCGCCGGCGCCGAAGCTTGAGGATGCAGAATTGCGCTGCCGGTGTCGCGACATGCCGGGTCGTCGAGAATAGGGTTCCCTGACAATTCCCTGACTTCAAATATTGCGATGCAACCATATGCGGCGGCGCCCCTTGCCTGCACGATGGTCGGCGGTGCGGCGCCGAGCACTGCGGTCCCCCGTCGCGTATTTCGCCTTCAATTTGCACGCGTGGTGGGCTTCTGCTACGCTGAGGTACGCGCCTCATTTCACCTCGCGGATTGCCCGTTGACGGGCCACCGCCGCAAAAGAAGCGGATGGCGGCCGTTCCGCGTGCACCGTGGAGAGGGGGCATGCGCTCGATTTCGCGCTCAAGCAGAGTTGGCCTGCATCAAGGGCCGGCCACCTAAGGGAGGATGGTAATGAAGCGACTCTTGGTTGCAGGTGTATCTGTTGCTTTCGCAATTGCACTGGGTACCGGCTCGGCCGTCGCGGCGGACAAGAAGGTTCTGGCCTTCGTCGTCAACGGCGCGTCCGACTTCTGGAAGATCGCCGAGGCCGGCGTGAAGAAAGCCCAGGGCGAGCTGCCCAATTACGACCTCCAGCTCAAATATCCGGAGCAGGCGGCGGCTGCCGTCCAGCAGCGCATGATGGACGACCTCGTCGCGGCTGGCGCTGCCGGCATCATGGTCAGCGCGGTCGATCCGAAGAATCAGGTCGAGCATCTCAACAAGATCGCCTCGCAGGCGTTGCTGTTCACCACTGACAGCGACGCGCCGAACTCGAAGCGCATCGCCTATATCGGCTCTTCCAACGTCGATCTCGGCAAGGACGCCGGCAAGCTCATGCTCAAGGCGCTGCCGAACGGCGGCAAGTGCGTCGGCTTCGTCGGCCTTCCCGGCGCCGACAATGCCCGCGAGCGCATCGAGGGCGTCAAGGAGACGATCAAGGGCTCCAAGGTCGAGCTCGTCGACGTCCGCGGCGACGAGATCGACCAGACCCGCGCCAAGCGCAACGTCGAGGACATCCTCGCCGCCATGCCGGACATCAGCTGCATGGTGGGCTTCTACTCCTACAACACGCCGCGTATCTACGAAGTGCTGAAGGAGGCCGGCAAGCTCAACAAGATCCAGATCATCGGCTTCGACGAGGATCCGATCACGCTCGGCGGCGTCAAGGAAGGCGCCATCGCCGGCACGGTCGTGCAGCAGCCATTCGAGTGGGGCTATCAGGGCATGAAGCTGATGGCGAAGTACATCGAGGGCGACAAGTCCGGCGTGCCCGCCAACGGCATCATCATCGTTCCCGGCAAGGTCATCGACAAAACCAATGTCGACGACTTCATGGCCTCGATGAAGACGATGCTCAAGAAGTAGGAGACGTGCGGCGTTGCCCGCAAGCGTCAATGCCTGAGCCGTTTCTCGAACTGGTCGATATCAGCAAGAGCTATCCCGGCGTGGTCGCACTCGACCACGTCGGCCTTGCCGTGTCGCCGGGCGAGGTGATCGCGCTGATCGGCGAAAATGGCGCCGGCAAGTCCACCTTGATGCGGGTGCTCGGCGGCGTCGTCGAACCGAGCGGCGGCACGATCCGCGTCGATGGCGCCGAGCGGAGCGCGCTCACGGTGGCTGAGGCGATCGCCGCGGGCATCGCCTTCGTCCATCAGGAGCTCAATCTCTTCGACAATCTCGACGTCGCCGGCAACGTGTTCATCGGCCGCGAGCCCGTGCATGGCGGGCCGCTGCGGCTGATCGACCGCAAGGCGCTCTACGCAAGGACGCAGCCGCTGCTGGACCGCCTGGGGACTGATTTCGCACCGGACGCGCTGCTTGCCGATCTGTCGCTGGCACAGCGCCAGCTCGTCGAGATCATGAAGGCACTGTCGCTCGAGGCGCGCCTTGTCATCATGGACGAGCCGACCTCGAGCCTCACGCTGTCCGAGACCGACCGGCTGATGCGGGTCATCGCCGGCCTCAAGGCCGACGGGGTCAGCATCATTTTCATCACCCACCGCCTCAACGAGGTGATGCAATGCGCCGACCGCGCGGTGGTCCTGCGCGACGGGCGCATGGTCGGTGCGCTGACCCGTGCCGAGCTATCTCCTGCGGCGATGATCCGTCTGATGATCGGACGCGACCTTAAATCACTCTACGTACCGCCGGCCGCCCCGCCGGGCGAGGCTGTGCTCGACATAGTCGGGGCCGTCACCGACACCTATCCGGAGCGCCCGGTGAGCCTGTCGCTTCGCCGCGGCGAGATCTTGGGGCTGGCAGGCCTGGTCGGCTCCGGCCGCACCGAGCTGGCGCGGGTGATCTTTGGTGTCGATCCCTTGCGCGGCGGCGTGATCAGGCTCGAAGGCGACCCAATCCGGGTCGCGAGCCCGCGCGTGGCGATCGACCACGGCATCTACCTGATCCCGGAGGACCGCAAGGGCTGCGGGCTCTTGCTCGACGTATCCATCGCCGAAAACATCTCGTTGCCGGACCTGTCGTCCTATCTGCGCTTCTTCCTGGTCAACACCGCGCAGGAGACCGAGAATGCGCGGACGCAACGCGAGCGGCTGAAGATCCGGGCGCCCGACGTCGGAACCACCGTCGGCTCGTTGTCCGGCGGAAATCAGCAGAAGGTCGTGCTCGCCAAATGGCTGTCGATGCGTCCGAAGGTCCTGATCTTCGACGAGCCGACGCGCGGCGTCGACGTCGGCGCCAAGCAGGAGATCTACGAGATGCTGCGCCGTCTGGCCGACGCCGGCGTCGCGATCCTGATGATTTCGAGCGACATGGAGGAGGTGATCGGGGTCAGCGACCGGATCGCCGTCATGCACGAGGGCGCGATCTCGGGCTTCCTTGATCGCAGCCAGTTCAGCGAACACAATGTGCTCCAGTTGGCCGTCGGCCACGCGGTTGAGATGAGGGTGCCTTGAACAAGAAAGATCTGAGCCTTCTGGTCCTGATCCTCGTCGTCGGAGCGGTCGTGGCCTTCATCAATCCGCGCTTCCTCTATGTCGGCAATCTCTCCAATACTTTGAACCAGGTCGGGATGTTCGGCATCTTCTCGATCGCAGAGGCCTTCGTCATCATCATCGGCGGGATCGAGCTCTCGGTCGGATCGGTGATCGCGCTGCTCGGCGTTATCTTCATCGATCTCATCGTCAATCACGACGTCAACTGGGTCATCGCCGTCGCCGCGGTCATCGCAGGCGGCCTCGTCATCGGCCTCGTGCACGGTGCGCTGGTCACCCGTATGCACATCCAGCCCTTCGTGGTGACGCTGTGCGGTCTTTTGATCTATCGGGGTGCCGCGCGCTACTACACCGAGGATGCGACCGCGGGCTTCGGCTTCGGCGCCAGCTTCCCGACCCTGGAATGGCTGACCGCGGGCCGCACCAACGTGCTGGGCTTTCCGCTGCCGCACAGCGTGATAGCGCTCGTCATCGTCGCCGGCGTGGCCTGGGTGCTGCTGCACCGCTCGGTGTTCGGCCGATATCTCTACGCGGTCGGCAAGAACGAGGAGGCGGCGCGCTATTCCGGCATCCGCTCGGAGCGCGTGATGATTTCGGCCTATGTCATCTGCGGCGGACTGACCGCGTTTGCCGCCATCCTGTTCGCGATGTACACCCGCTCGATCTCGCCGGCCGTGCACGGCTCCTTCTACGAGCTCTATGCCATCGCCGCGGCCGTGCTCGGCGGCTGCTCCTTGCGCGGCGGCGAAGGCTCGATCATCGGCGTCGTGCTCGGCACCGTGCTGCTCCAAGTGCTGCAAAACCTGGTCAATCTGCTCGGCATCCCGAGCTCTCTGAACTTCGCAGTGATGGGCGCGGTGATTCTGATCGGCGTGCTCGCCGATCAGTATCTTGTGCAGCGACGACACCACGTGAGCCCGGCCAAAGGCCGGGGGCAGACGAGTGTGGCGGCCGCGCCGCTCGAGCGGGTGAAGGTGGAGTGAGGGACGGACGGTCTCGCGCCAGATTGGGCCTACTCTTCAGCATCTCCTGATCCTTGCAGCTTGCCGCGCAGCGCCGACATGACGCTTCGCGTGGTTTGGCGCGGTCGCCGGTCGAGCCGTCCTCGATCTTGCCGGGAATGCGGACGAACCTGTCCCAGATCGAGGCCCCTCGCCCGTCCTCGTTGATCGCGCCCTCGACCTGATAGGACGAGGTCGCCGTGCCCCAGACAAAGCCGACGGGAAAGCCGCTGTCGCGCGAGGCCGCTGCCGCCGGCTTGGCGTTCGCGAGCTCGAGCGGACCTGTCATTCCGGCTGCGGACAGCCCCGCGATTTTCGCGAACTGGCGACGCGAGACCTTGTCCGACATTGATGCTGCTCCACTTCTCTTGGTTTCGGACCGGCACAATGACGAGTTCCGGCCGATTTGAGAAGCAGTGTCCCTGGTTGTCACGACTGCAACCGACGCTCACATCTGTCGTCCCCGACGTGGAGCGCCGATAAAGCGTTATCGAACCAAACCATTGTTTAGCTTGAATGGAACCCGGTTCCCGAGGTCTCATCTAGACGGTTCACACCGAAGCGAATCGGATGCCCCCGTGTGGACACCGGGATTTCCTGTGTTCACGGCATGAAACTCGCATGACATGGCATCGGGAGATCCGTAACTTTTGCTTTGAACGCGCACGAGGGGACAAGGGTGATTCACGCTGGCGTAAGTCCGATGGCGTTGCGTGGTGATCGGCACGGCCAAGATGTCGCTGCCGACCTCACGCCGAGCGTTTCGTTCGCTCTGGTGCGCCATGCGCCGCGGGAGATGCTGCGCGTTTTAAGGTGCGGCCCTGCCGTCGCCGTGGAGATCCATTGGCCGTCGGGAGAGGCAGGCCTCTTCCTAAGATGCCGTATCGAGCCGAGCTCGAGAGACCAGTGGCGGTTACGGCATCGACGGCACGCCCATCAGACTGTGAACCATCAATCATCTCAATTGGCGATCCTTGCCATGACATTGCTGCTCGCCGTCTGCGGCTGGAGCGTCGGCGGAGCCGAGGGCATGCAGCGGGCGCTGTTGGGAAGCACGCCCCGTCCCGACGAAACGGTCATCTCGCGCGAGAACGTGTATCGCTGGTTCGGCGCCCGCCTGCTGTCCCCTGCGGAGGTGCCGGACCTGTTCGCCGTTCTGACAAAAGTTTGCAGCAGGGCCGGGCTGGTGCGATTACCGGATCTCTATTGTCTGCCGGCACCGCGCGACATGAATGCCTATGCGCTCGGCGGACCGGAACGCAGTGCCATCGTGTTAACCGAAGGCCTGCTACGCGGCATGACGCGCGACGAGGTTGCCGGCATATTGGCCCATGAAGTCGCTCATATTCGCAACAATGATGCCTGGACGATGGGCTGGGCGACAGCGTTGCGACGCGCGATCGATTGGACCTCGCTCGCTGGTCTCGCGTTGCTGCGAACCGGCCATCATCACGGTGGCATGACATCAAGCCGGCCATTGGCGATGCTGCTGAGCGCAGCACCAGCTCTCGGCCAGCTCCTTGGACTTGCTCTGTCGCGAGTTCGCGAACTGGATGCAGATGCAACGGCGCTCGAACTGACCGGCGACTCGCGAGCGCTGATCGCCGCACTCGACAAGCTGGAGCGCCATCACACCGGCTCCGCACCAAGCCGCACGTCCGCATTCGTGTATGATCCGATGCGCTTGCTTCGCAGCCATCCCGCCACCTCCGAGCGCGTCGGCACATTGCTCAACCTCGCCTATTAAGCACTCGCTCAAGTGGGCATCTGCGCACATCGGAAGGCTCGCTGACCAGGCAAAGAGTGCTGACGAAGAATCCGCGCGGCTTGAAATTTCTGCGGAGTTTGATCGCCGCCAAAATATCGCCGCGCTTTCGCGAAACTATTTCGACGTGAGTACGTTTTCCGCGTCTCTGCTCATTGCAGCACTGGGGAGAAACCAGCGTAATTGCCAAGCGTTCGAGCGGACGTGAGACATAAATGATAAATGGCTGGCCATCGTGCCAGCGAGGAAAATCCGCTCCCACCTTTTTCGACGGCAATGRTTTTGCCGCTCTAAAACATCTCACCGTCGGCTTGTCACCTTGAGGGGACGCATCTCGCGCCTCCCAGGCGGGCGACATTGCCTGCGGCCGAGACTTCCGTGCCAAGCATTCGAACTTGAGGCTCCAACGCCGTCGCACCGGCGTGACAGACCGCTATTGCCAGCGAAGGGGTCGCGCATGCGACCGGCCTTTGCAGGATTCTCGGCAGGATTTGGGCTGAGGGCACCACCATCGCAAGGAGACCAAGCGATGACCTATTACGACACCCTGCAACAGAACCTCGCGCATGGTTCGCCGTTCGGCCAATTCGGTCCGCAACAATGGGGATCGGGAGCATTCGGTTCGCAAGGCGGCCAACAGTATGGAGGAGGCGGTCTTGGATTGGGCCAGGCGGCCTATGGACAGCAATACGGACAGTTCGGCGGTCAGCCGACCTTTGGCGCGTTTGGATATGGCCCCGGCTGGGGCGGGCAAACGGGCTGGGGTCAGCAGCAGCCTCAGCAGCAGCCCTGGGGCGGACAACAGCGCCAGCTTTCGCCACAGGACGTGAATGAGGTCGTGCGGCAATTGGTACCGGCGCTGCCTCAAATTCTCGCGCAAGCGCAAACTCCATTCGCAGGAATGGGCTATGCGGCTTACGGCCAGGCGCCGCGGCAGCTCAGTCCGCAAGACGTGAGCGAGGTGGTGCGGCAGATCCTGCCGATCGTGCCGCAAATCATGGGAATGCTGCAAAGCCAGCCCCAAATGCAGCATTCGGCCATGCACGGCGGTCCCGGTCAGGGTCAATTCGGAGGCCTCGGTCAATTCGGTCCCGGCTATCCCACACAGACTCAGCCAGCGCAGATGTGGGGTACGCAGTTCGGCGCGCCGCAGTTCCAGGCGGCATTCGGCGGTCCGACGGGCTTTGGCCAGCAGCGACAACTGACGCAGCAAGATGTCGCCGACATCACCCGCCAGCTGATCGGCGTCATACCCCAGGTCATCGGTAACCTTCAGGCCTACGGCCAGCAGCGGATGATCTGACCGCGCGGTAAGGCGCGACCGCCGCCAAAAGCGGCGG
>NZ_JBFUES010000095.1:0-12878 GCF_056403875.1 Bradyrhizobium sp. P2_E8 | reverse complement strand
GCCGGTCACCGCCCCCATCGACGTCGTATTGACGAGTTGATTGAGCTTGATGCCGCCGGAATCCGTCTTCACGGCGATCACGGCATCGCTGATCGTGATCAGATATTCCTTCTGCAGCTTGAGCAGCCGTTGGCGCACTTCCTCAGCCTTTGCTTCGGATGGATAAACGATCGCCACTAAATCTGACATGAAGACCTCCCGCTGGATCGCACTCCGCCGGCCAAGCCTGGTACGCTGGCGGGACGCGCTGTCAGAGATTAGCCGTCGGTTCACCGGCGCGGCATCGGAGAAAACCCTCAGGCGTCGGGATGATTGTTCCTGATCATGGCGACAGGGAATACCTGGGTCTGACCTGTTCCGATGCATGAGCTCGCGCCTCACGCGGCCACAAGCATCAACACGCTGAACAGCAGCGCCAGCATCAGAAGGCAGGTGCTTGCCGCCGGCCACTCGCAGAGAAGACCGTTGCCCCTTTCAACATAGCTACTGAACGCGCAGCAGCCCCGTCGGAATCGATTGAGCACGCCGATTGCGACCTTCCAGCGCACCGAAGACGCAAACGGGTGCGGCCAGGGGCTGAGCAGGATTGCCAGCACCACGCCTCCCAGGACAGGCAACAGCGATTTGGAGAGCGTCCCGAGACCGGAGAGATCGGGCGGCGAAATGTACGGGACCGGCAGATACGGTTCCCAAGGCACGAGGCCGAGCAATAACGAGCAGAGCGCCAGGACGAGCGCCGCTACGTCCCGAAGGCGCGGTGCCGGGCCCGTCAATACAACGGGCTTGTCCGGAGGGGCCAGCGCATGAGCCAGAACCAACAAAACATAGGCGGCAGTGAATACCCCGCCCGCCTGGAGAACGACCACCCACCACCATTGCTGCCTCTCGGCCGCGGCCTGAAGCAACAGGTCTTTCGCCAGGGATGCGCCACTCGGCTGCACGCCGATCAGCGCGATGCCGGCGAAGGCGAACGTCAGCACGCTCAAGGGCAGGACCCGCGCGATACCGCCGAGCCCCGTGATGCGATCGTGGCCGAGCCCGGCGTAGATCGATCCGGCGGCCATGAACATCGCCGCCTTCGCGGTGGCATGAGAGGCAGCCTGTAGCAGGCCGCCTGCCAGGGCCCCGCCACTCTCCAGGTGGCCCGAGCCATTGAACGCGAGCGGAAACATCAGGAAGAGATACCCGATCTGGGCCAGCGTTGAATATGCGATCAGGAGCTTCAGTCGCTCCTGGCGCAAGGCGAGAACGCTTCCAAACACGATCGCCGCCGCTCCCAGCGCAGCGAGCAGTTGCGTGGCAGCGAAACCGGGCAGCCCGGGCATCACCTGGAACCAGAGCCGCACGATGATGAAGAAAGATCCCTTCACGACGAGGCCAGACAGGATCGCACTGGCGGCAGCTGGCGCGCCCGCGTGGGCCGGCGGCAGCCAGAGATGCAACGGAAAGAGCGCGGTCTTGGCCAGAAGACCTGATGTCATCAATGCCGCCGCGACGAGCGAGGCCGGCTCTGCTCCAATCCGATGCGACAACAGCACGATATCAAGGGTGGCATGGAGACCATAGAGCAGTGCCGTGCCCAGCAAATAGAGCACGGAGCCGAGCAACGCGAAGAGCAGATACCGTATCGCCGCTCGCAGGGTCTCCGGGCGGCCATCCAGCGAGACCAGCGGCACCGCGGCGAATGTCAGCAATTCCAGGGCAACATAAAGCGTGAAGAGGTCTCCACCGACAAAGATTGCGTTCAGCGCGGCCCAGACCGCCAGCAGCAGGATCCAGAACACGAATGGCGCGCGGGCCTTGGTCGTCGTGACGGAGAATTCAGCACCGGCATAGACGGCGACTGCAGAGATCACGACTGCGGTTGCCGCAAGCATCACGGCCGCCAATCCGTCCGCGCGTAGCGCCACCCCCAGCGGCGGCGGCCAGGCGCCGAGCAGGTAAACGAGAGGGCCCGTGCTGTGCGGCACTGCTGCCACAATCGTCACGGTGATCGCCAGCTCCAGCGGGACCATCGCGAATGCGACCAGCCTGACGTATCGGTCGCCGAGGACGAAGGCCAGCAGAACACCCGCGATGGGTATGGCAATCGACAGCACCAGCAGGAAGCCGCTTGGGGTTGTTGCCGCGTCCAGCGCAGGGGCAGGGGGCAGCATCAGCCACCAGCCTGATCTGGGTCATCGCCCGGCGAGGCGCGACCGCTCCGCGCCACGGAGGCGCTCGTCTGGAACAGCCGCAGCAGCAGTGCAATTGCCAAAGCCGTTGCGGAAAACGCGACGACGACGCCGGTGATCACCAAGGCTTGCGGCACGGGATCGTTGCCCATCCCTGCCGCCGCACCGCGCCGTCCAACGACGCCGAACAGGAGGAATACGCCGCTGCCGAGCAGATTGAAGGCGATGATCTTGCGGAGGGGCTGGGGGTTCGTGATCAGGCCGTAGAGCCCGAGTCCGACTGCGGCAGCAGCGCACAATCCGAACACCGTCACGCCGCTCACGGCTCCGTGCTCCGTTCCGGCGCACCGGCTAGCAGCAGTCCGAGCGTCGCTGCGATCGTCAGGGTCATTGCGATTTCGATGCCAAGTATCAGCGGCTTGGCCAGCGCCGGCGGATAGGACAGGAATGCGGCGCCAAACAGAAGGCCGGCAAGGCCGACGAGCAGGAACAGACCAGGCCCGGCAACGAGGATGAACCGTACCGATCGATGGCTCACGAGTGGCGTGTCCGCCAATCCGGCCATGATGGCCAGCAGCCACATCGACGCGAGAATCGCGCCGCCTTGAAAAGCTCCGCCGGGATGGTCAGAACCGGTCCAGAGGATATAGATCCCGATGACGATGCCAACCGGCGGCAGCAGCCGCGCAAGAAAGGCGAGAACGCCACGTGGATCGGCCTGGTGGCGCGGCCCGGGACGGCCGCCCCACGCGCTGTCAGGCGCAAGCGACCAAACGCCGATGATGGCCAGCAACAGCACGACCTTCTCGAGCATGGTATCCATGGCGCGGAACGCCATGAGCACGTTGGTAACGGGGTTTGACAGGCCCGTCGCCCAGGCATTTGCAACAGCAGCCGGGGCAAGCGTCGGCGCAGGATCGGGTAGCAGCAGGACCACCCCGGCCAGCACCGCAGCCGTCAATACGGACAGCGCTGCGGCGCCGGCTCGCAGCAGCTTGCCTGGCCTTGCGTCTGCCATCATGTCGGCATCCCGCAACCGCGCCGCCGCACCCAGCAGCAAGACGCCACCGAGCCCGCCGCCGATTGCGGCCTCGGTCAGTGCGACGTCGGCAGCATCGAGGCGTACCCAGATGAGTGCCACCAGCAGTCCATAGGCGACGAACCCGACCGTGGCCGAAAACGTCTCGGGCACGACGACCGTCCAGACGCCGAGGGTCAGCACGACCGCGGCAAGAACGATTTCGAAGATCGTCTCAATGCTCATCGGTTCAACTGGCCATGGCGCGCCGCGCGCGCAATCAGTTGCGAGACGGTGGCGCCCGCGAGCAGGCCGAGCAGCCAGATACCAACCAGCTTCAGCCCGTCGCGAAGACTCGCTGCCTGCGGGAGCAGTCCGAGCACAACCAGACCGAGGCCGAGATTGTCCGCCTTGGTCAGCGCGTGCAGGCGCGTCAGGGTATCGGGAAAGCGAAGCAGGCCGACCGTGCCGGCCAGAAAAAAGAACGCGCCGGCCGACACTGCCGCAATCGTCATCACGTCGCGTGCGAGGCTCATTCGTCCTCCGTTGATGCGGTTCCATCGGCCGCGAAGCGGGAAAGCCCCTTCTTGACGAACGCGATGGAGGTGAAGGTGGCGAGCAGCGCCAGGGTCAAAGCCACGTCGATCACTGCGGGTATGCTCGCTGCGGTTCCGAGCAGCAGCAGTGTCGCAATGCCTCCGGTCCCGATCAGTTGCGTCGCCATGACTCGATCAGCGTCGCCAGGGCCACGCAGGATCGACAACAGTCCAAGCGCCAGCATGGCCAGAATGAAGCCGACCGCAACCGTCAGGAACTCAGTCATTGTAAAGCGCTCGAGCCAAGGCCGCCTCCTCCTGATCGAGTTCGGCGATCACGGGCTGATCGACGTCGAGGCAGTGATAGAGGAGTTGCGCCTCCTCCTCTCCGGCCGGCACTGTGCCTGGCAACAGGCTGGTGAGTGTAGCGAACACGTTCCGACGCAGGCCACGCGGAAGGCGGGTTGGATACGCGACGAATCCAGGGCGCAGCGGCAGGCCGGGATCGAGTGCGCGCCTTGCGACGTCCACTCCGGCCACAATGGACTGGTACAGGAACAGAAGCGCCAGTCGGAGGATCGCGCGAGGTGAGCGCCGCGACGTGCCAGGCTCCAGCAAACGCAGGCTCGTCCAGGTTGCCGTCGCGACGGCGATTGTTGCGGCAGGAATGTCATCGAGAGAGGCGCCGGCAAGCACGAGCCAAAGGCAGAGAAACCATGCCGCTCGGGACGCCGCGCTTCGCCATGACGCCCCGACTCCGACGCCCGTACGCGCGTCCCGTTTTCCCGAGGGCCCTCTCATTCGTCAAGCCGCCGCGCTCGATCGCTTCGTCTGAGCCTGGAACAGTGCGCTCTTGATGAGACCGGCGATATTGGGTGATTGCCTGATCAGGCGTCGGGAATTCCCCAGAGCGCTGTCGGACGGTTGTTGCGCCTCGTCAGGTTTTTGCCTGCGTTTGCGCCGCGCGTAACAGCGATTGCATCCGGCCGCACCGAGTAGATTTGCCAATGTGTGCGGCCGATCCCCTGGGCAAGAATACCGAGGGGCGATGCCGCGAAATCGCAACCTCGGGAAAGGCTGACCTGCTCGGCAACGTCTCAGGAATTTGAGGAGCTTGGCTATGCGCGGTCGCCGAACGACACCTCGGCAAGCCATCGCACTGACGCTGATGGCAGTTGCATCCGCGTCGATCCTGGCTGCGTGTGATCGTCAGGTGGAAACAACGAAGTCGTCTCCGCGTCCGGTCCGGACCACGACGATCGAGAAGCGTGAGAGCCTGATGCCGCTGACCTTCACGGGGCGCATCGAGGCGGAGGACGAAGTCAGCGTCGCTTTCCGGATCTCCGGGCGTCTGCTTGCGAACGAGGCCAGGCTCGGTGACAGGGTCGAGGCCGGGCAGTTGCTGGCGCAACTGGAGCCCCAGAACGAGCTGAGCACATTACGGCAGGCGAAGGCTGCTCTTTCCGCTGCACAGGGCCAGTTGACGCAGGCACGCAACCATTACGAGCGCCAGGAGACGCTGTTGGCACAAGGGTGGACCACGCGTGCCAATTTCGAGGCGGCGACGCAAGCGCGACAGACCGCCCAATCGCAGGTCGAGGCGGCGGAGGCGCAATTGAGTTCTGCGCACGATCTCGTCAGTTTCACCGAACTGCGAGCCGACGCGCCGGGCAAGATCACCGCGACGGGGCCGTCCGCCGGCGAGGTCGTTCAGGCCGGACAAATGATCGCGCGGATCGCCAGACAGGACGGCCGCGACGCCATCTTCGATGTTCCTGCTCAGATGGTCAGATCGGCCCCAGCCGACGTGCAGGTCACCGTCAGCCTGACGGATGATCCGAAGGTTACGGCGCGAGGCCGCATTCGTCAGATCGCGGCACAAGCCGATCCAGTCACCCGCACCTTCGAGGTCAAGGTCGGCTTGACGGATCCGCCGGCGGCGATGCGGCTCGGCGCGACCGTCAACGGCCGCGTCGAAACCAGTTCCGGGCCGGTGATCGACATACCGGCAACCGCGTTGACGCGGATCAATCAACAGCCGGCCGTGTGGGTTGTCGATCCGTCGACGAACGTCGTATCGGCGCGCAACGTTGATATCCTGCGTTTCGACCAGGCACAGGTCATCGTTTCGCAGGGGTTGGACGCCGGAGACATCGTCGTCACCGCGGGCGTGCAGGCGCTTCACCCGGGCCAGAAGGTGCGGGTGCTCGGGTCAGAGCCATGATCGGGCTCAATCTCTCCGACTGGGCCCTCAGGCATCGCTCGCTCGTCGTCTATGTGATGATGGTTGCCGTGATCGCCGGGGGACTGGCGTATTTCCGGCTTGGCCGAAACGAGGATCCCTCCTTCATCATCAAGACCATGGTCGTTCAGGCGGCCTGGCCGGGGGCTACGACCGAAGAGACGATGAAGCAGGTGACGGAGCGGCTCGAGCGCCAATTGCAGGAGACGCCCCATTTGGACTTCCTGCGCAGCTTCACCCGGGCGGGTCTCGTCACCATTTTCGTCAACCTGAAGGGAAGTGCGAACGCAAGGCAGGTGTCAGACACCTGGTATGAGGTGAGAAAGAGCATCGGCGACATGCGGCACACCCTGCCTGCCGGGGTCGTCGGTCCGGGCTTCAATGACGACTTCGGCGACACGTTCGGCATCGTCTACGGCTTCACCAGCGATGGCTTCACGCAGCGGGAGTTGCGAGATTACGTCGAGCACATCCGTTCCCGATTGCTTCAGGTCCATGACGTGTCGAAGATCGAGCTCCTGGGTGCGCAGGACGAGGTGATCTTCGTCGAATTCTCCAAGCAGGAACTTGCGACCCTGGGCGTCGATCGGGCGGCTCTGCTCGCCGCGCTGCAATCGCAAAATATCGTCCGCCCGGCGGGCGTGATCCAGACCGGCAAGGAAAGCATCTCCGTGCGGGTGTCAGGCGGTTTTCAGTCGGAGCAGGACATCGCCAGCGTCAATTTCGTCGCGGCAGGACGCACGATTCGCCTGAGCGACATCGCGCAGGTGCGGCGCGGCTACGTGGATCCGCCGCAACCGATGTTCCGGGTCAACGGCCAGCCTGCAATCGGGCTTGCCATCGCGATGCGCGAGGGCGGCGACATTCTTGCGCTCGGCAGAAACGTCAAGAAGGTGATGGCGGAGATCACCGCCGACCTCCCGATCGGAATCGAGCCGATCCTCGTTGCCGATCAGGCAGTCGTGGTCGGAGGCGCGATCGGCGAATTCATGACCTCGCTCCTTCAGGCGATCGCCATCATCCTGGTGGTGAGTTTCATCAGCCTCGGAATCCGTCCCGGCCTCATCATCGCGCTTGCCATCCCGTTGACGCTGGCCATCGTGTTTCCGATCATGGAGATCGCTCGCGTCGACATGCAGCGGATATCGCTCGGAGCGCTGATCATCGCGCTCGCACTGCTGGTCGACGATGCGATGACGACCACCGACGCAACGCTCAATCGGCTGGCGCAAGGCGACAGCAAGGTCGACGCGGCGACGTTTGCCTACCGCAGCCATGCCTTTGCCATGCTTGCGGGAACGCTGGTGACGATTGCGGGCTTCATCCCGGTCGGGTTTGCCGCGAGCTCGGCCGGCGAATATACCTTCTCGCTGTTTGCGGTGGTCGCGATCGCGCTCCTGGTGTCGTGGCTCGTTGCCGTGGTCTTCACGCCCTTGCTGGGTGTCGTCATTCTTGTCCCGCCGGTGCGGAAGGGCGCTGCCGAGCCCGGCGCGATGTTCCGTTTCTATCGGAGTTTTCTGACGCTGGCGATGCGCGCCAGGTGGCTGACGATCGCGATCTCGCTGGCGCTCTTTGTCGCGTCCGTTCTCGCGCTTCCGTTGATCCCGCAGCAGTTCTTTCCGTCGTCCGATCGGCCCGAATTGCTCGTGGACCTCAGCCTGCCGCAGAACGCATCGATCCATGCGAGCGAGATGGCAGCCAAGCGCCTGGATGCAGCATTGGCGGCCGATCCGGACGTCCGTCATTGGAGCACCAATGTGGGACGCGGCGCGATCCGCTTCTATCTCCCACTGAGCGTGGAGCTTCCGAACGATTCCTTCACGAAGGCGGTTGTCGTGGCAAAGGACGTCGCAGCGCGCGAGCGCCTGCAGGTGCGGTTGGAACGTCGTCTCGCGGAGGAGTTTCCGGCGGCCGTCTCGTCGGTTTCGCCTCTGGGCCTCGGCCCGCCTGTCGGATGGCCGCTGCAATATCGCGTCAGCGGACCTGACGTCGAGCAGGTGCGTGCGATTGCACTCAAGGTTGGACAGATCCTGGCCTCGGATCCCAGGGCCAAGGGCATCAACTTCGACTGGATGGAGCCGGAGCGCCAGCTGCGGATCTACGTCGATCAGGATGAAGCGCGCCGTCTCGGCCTGAGCTCGCAGGCGATATCGAGCGTATTGAACACCGTGATATCCGGCGCAGTCGTCACCCAGGTCCGCGACGACATCTATCTGGTCAACGTGGTGGCCCGGGCAATCGACGAACAGCGCATTTCGCTGTCTAACCTGCGCACGCTCCAGGTGCCGCTACCTGGTGGACAGACGGTGTCGCTCAGCCAGTTTGCGACGTTCGGATATCATCAGGAGCATCCGCTGATCTGGCGACGCGACCGCATCCCGACCCTGACGGTGCGTGCCGATATCGGTGGTGGAACGCTGCCCGATACGATGGTGGATGCTCTGTCGCCCGCGATCGAAACGCTGAGGAAGACGCTTCCTGTGTCCTACAATGTGGCCGTCGGCGGGACCGTGGAAGAGAGCCGGAAATCGCAGGCGTCCGTGCTCGCCGTGGTTCCCATGATGCTGTTCGTCATGTTCACGGTTCTGATGGTCCAGCTGCAGAGCTTTTCGCGACTGGTCATGGTCGTCAGCGTGGCTCCGCTCGGGATGATCGGCGTTGTGGCCGCGCTGTTGCTGTCCGGCAGGCCGATGGGCTTTGTCACCATTCTCGGCGTTCTCGCCTTGCTCGGCATGATCTGCAAGAATGCGGTGATCCTGATCAGCCAGATCGATGCGGAGCGCGCGCACGGCAAGAGCCCATGGGACGCGGCGGTGGATGCTAGCAGCTCCCGTTTCCGTCCCATCATGCTGACGGCGGTGTCGACCGTTCTCGGCATGATCCCGATTGCTCCAACCGTATTCTGGGGGCCGATGGCGGTTGCAATCATGGGCGGCCTGCTGGTCGCGACCGTGCTGACGCTTGTCTTGCTGCCGACATTGTACGTGACCTGGTTCGGAGAGAAGGGACCGGCCATGGCCTCCGCGCCACCGTCGTCGTGAGTGGCTGTTTCCGGCGAGGGAAATCCCGACGCTCGACTAGGTAATCACCCGATATTCCAGGTGTCGCCCAAGGCGCATCGTGCGACCGCCGGCAAAGTCGCCCGGCCGGGATGTTGCGCACCCGCGTGTCGCGAGGTCTTCACATGACTGGGACGCCGTCAATCCAGAAGCTCTCCCTGTTCGCATTGACCGCGATGGTGGTCGGCTCGATGGTCGGCTCGGGGATATTCTCGCTGCCGCGAACTTTCGGGATCGCGACTGGTCCGTTCGGCGCGATCTTCGCCTGGTGCATTGCCGGTGGCGGCATGTACACCCTCGCGCGGGTGTTCCAGGCACTGGCCGAGCGCAAGCCCGAGCTCGATGCCGGCGTCTATGCCTATGCGAAGGAAGGATTTGGCGACTATCCCGGCTTCTTGTCGGCATTCGGATACTGGATCGGCAGCTGCATCGGCAACGTATCCTATTGGGTCCTCATCAAGTCGACCTTGGGCGCCTTCTTTCCGGTCTTTGGCGACGGGAACACGGTCACCGCAATCATCGTCGCCTCGATCGGAATTTGGCTGTTCCACTTCATGATCCTGCGCGGCGTGCAGCAGGCGGCCGCGATCAACACCATCGTCACTGTCGCCAAGATCGTGCCGATCCTGGTCTTCATCGTGATCCTGATCGTCTCGTTCAACGTCGACATGTTCCGCGGCAATTTCTGGGGCGGCGAGGGCATGCCGGACAAGGGCCTGTTCGAGCAGATCCGCGCCACCATGCTGGTCACGGTGTTTGTCTTTCTCGGCATCGAGGGCGCCAGCGTCTATTCACGCTACGCCAAGGAGCGCGCGCATGTCGGCGCAGCGACCCTGCTCGGGTTTGCGATCGTCACGAGCCTGATGGTGCTCGTCACCATGCTGCCATATGCCGTGCTGCTCCGCGCCGAGATCGCCGGCATGCGGCAGCCGTCCATGGCGACGGTCCTGGAGGCCGTGGTCGGGCATTGGGGCGCGATCTTCGTCAGCATTGGACTTCTGGTTTCGGTGTTGGGGGCCTATCTCGCCTGGTCGCTGATCTGTGCCGAGGTGCTCTCCGCCGCCGGTCGGACCAGGGATATGCCGGCATTGTTCGGCAAGGAAAATGCGAACAAGGTGCCCGCCGCGGCGCTCTGGCTCACCAATGTGATCGTCCAGCTCTTCGTCATCAGCACCTATTGGTCGCAGGATGCGTTCGCGTTGATGCTCAATCTGACGAGCGTGATGTCACTCATTCCGTTCTTCCTCGTCGCAGCCTACGGGCTCCTGCTCGTCAGGCGGGGCGAGACCTATGAGAAGAGCAGCAGCGAGCGAACGCGGGACACGATTTTTGCCGGCATCGCCGTCATCTACACGCTGTTCCTGATCTATTCGGCCGGAATGAAGTTTCTGCTGCTGTCCTTGATCCTCTACGCGCCCGGCACGGCACTCTATTTCTGGGCGCGCCTGGAACAGAAGGCGAGGGTCTTCACGGCCGTCGAGTGGGGCATCTTCATCGCAGCCGCCGTCGGCGCTGCTGTCGGGATTCACGGATTGGCCACCGGCTATATCACGATCTAGGCAAGGCAACCCTCAAGGGCAGTCCCATGGCAAAGCAGGCATCGGAATCCAATAGTCCCTTTGGCGTTCATTCGGAGGTCGGTCAGCTCCGCAAGGTCATGGTCTGCTCACCCGGCCGCGCCCATCAGCGCCTCACGCCCTCCAATTGCGACACGCTGCTATTTGACGACGTCCTGTGGGTCGAAAACGCCAAGCGCGATCACTTCGATTTCGTGCAGAAGATGCGCGATCGCGGGATCGAAGTCGTCGAGATGCACAACCTGCTGACCGAGACGGTCGCGATCCCCGAGGCCAGGAAGTGGATCCTCGACAACCAGGTTGTTCCCGATCAGGTCGGTCTCGGTCTCGTCGACGAACTGCGGGGCTACCTCGAGAGCCTCACGCCGCGCGAACTGGCCGAAACGCTGATCGGGGGCGTTTCGACCCATGACTTCCCGGACGCCCATGGCGGCGAGATGCTCAGGCTCGTCCGCGAGGCCGCCGGCATGACCGAGTATCTGCTGCCGCCGCTCCCCAACACCCTTTATACGCGGGACACGACATGCTGGATCTACGGCGGGGTCACGCTGAATTCGCTCTATTGGCCGGCGCGGCATGAAGAGCCGATCCTCGCCACCGCCATCTACAAGTTCCATCCGGATTTCGCCGGCAAGGTCAATGTCTGGTGGGGCGATCCGACGCGGGACCACGGTCTCGCGACGCTGGAAGGCGGCGACGTGATGCCGATCGGCAAGGGCAACGTCCTGATCGGGTTGAGCGAGCGCACCTCGCGGCAGGCGATCAGCCAGGTCGCCGCGGCCCTTTTCAGGAAAAAGGCGGCCGAGCGTGTGATCGTGGCTGCGATGCCGAAGCTCCGCGCCGCAATGCATCTGGATACGGTCTTCACGTTCGCCGACCGGGATTGCGTTCTGCTCTATCCCGACATCGTCAACAACATTGCGGCCTTTTCCTACCGGCCGGCTGACAATTCCGCCGGCCTCGAACTGCGCAAGGACGAAAAGCCGTTCGTGGATGTGGTGGCTGAGGCCCTTGGCCTGAAGAAGCTGCGCGTGGTCGAGACCGGCGGCAACGCCTATATGCGCGAGCGGACGCAGTGGGACAGCGGCGCCAATCTGGTTTGCGCGTCCCCGGGCGTGGTGTTTGCCTATGACCGCAATACCTACACCAACACCTTGCTACGCAAGGAAGGGATCGAGGTGATCACCATCGTCGGTGCAGAGCTCGGGCGGGGCCGGGGAGGCGGTCATTGCATGACCTGTCCGATCACCAGGGATGCGGTGGACTACTAGGCGGATCGAGTGGGCTTGGCCGTGAGGCCAGCGCGCGTTCCGCTTTTCTTGGGGCAACGCAACCGATCGGGTCAGATGCAGAGTGAGTTCCCCGGCGTCTGTTCCGCAGCGTCGGGAGCTTCCCGCATTTTACGAAATGGCAATCTGTCGGTTCAATCCCTGATTTAAAATCCTATCATTAACACGCCACAATCGCTGCCCAATCTGAGGCGATTCCTGGTGTACGCAGAAGCCATCGGGGCATGCCATGCGTGGATCTATCGTTCTGTTACCGGTCGTTGGATTGTTTGGAGCAAGCACCGCGTGGGCCGCGGATGTTGATCTGACCGAGCTGAAGGCAAGCAGTCCTGTGCCGTATTACTCAGCTCCGTCGTGGAGCGTCGTCGGCTCCGTTGCACCGACTTTCACCGACAATGCCTTGTTCAGCCGGGACAACCGCAAATCGGATTTCTACTACGAGCCTGACGTGAGCGTCAGGCTGGACGGGAATCTGACAAATGACCTTTCTTACCGGCTCTACGCTCGCGCCCAATACGAGGCGTTCGCGAGGGAGAAGGATGGCAACGCTGCAGTCGCACGCGTGGGAGCGCGCCTGACGGAGAATTGGGACGGCTGGCGCTTCTCCGCCATCTACGAGAACCGATATGATTTCGACGGTGTCTACCGGGACCTTGCCTTCACCTCGCATGACGTGATGGGCTCGGTGGCGCGGGACTTCCGCATGAATAATGTGACACTCTCGCCGCTGTTGCTTGTGACCTACCGGTTTTCCGACCTCGCGGAAGCTCGCCGCTGGCGCTTCGACGCGTTGCTCGGCATCGAGGTCAAGCTCGATCCGAAATGGTCGATCGTGAGCACGCCGCTGTTCGAAGCCTTCTGGTTCACCGACGGGCTGAACCGGGGGCGGCAGGACCAGATCTACTCGGCGGACCTGGGTGTGAAGTACAATTTTACCAGCAATGTGTCGCTGACGACCAGTGTGTTGTACGAGGCGCGTACAT
>NZ_JBFUES010000094.1:0-12965 GCF_056403875.1 Bradyrhizobium sp. P2_E8 | reverse complement strand
GTTCATCATGACAAGCACATTAACGGAGCGTTTGCATTTGTGGCGACGCCGTGGCCCAACCGTGGCACGGAATCGACAGTTCGGCACGCTTTGCCCCAAAACCCGCTCAAAGTCGAAAAACTTGCGGCAAAAAAGCCACAGCTGAGGTCTCGCAGCGCGGGAAAAGGCCTTGAGTGCTGGAATTGTGGCAGATTTCAACGATAATGGGATTAACGGAGTCGAGGAACTTGGGCGCTAAGCTCAGGCTTTCCCGCGCGGTATTGTTTTGATTGGAACCAAATCATGTCGTCGCTGAAAGTTAAGTTGGGTATTTTGGCCGCCGGCCTGATGCTGTCGGGCTGCATGCAGGCCACGCATTTCGAGGCGACCGACACTAAGGCCTTCAAGCCGAAGGACAAGGAACTGCTCGCCAAGGTCCGGTACGAGAATACCCCGGTCGCGGAGCCGTTCCGCCGCGCCATCGTCGACTACCACCGCAAGGAATCGCCGGGCTCGATCGTGGTCGATTCCGACAACCATTACCTCTACTGGGTGATGGATGGCGGCAAGGCGATCCGCTACGGCATCACCGTCGGTGAAGAAGCCATGGCCTGGTCCGGCATCGCCAAGGTCGGCAGCATGACCGAGTGGCCGGCCTGGCATCCGACCCCGGGCGAGATTTCGCGCCTGGGCGTGCCGACTTATGTTGCGCCAGGTCCGGACAATCCGATGGGCTCCCGCGCGATGTATCTCTACTCGGGTGGCAAGGACACGCTGTTCCGCATCCACGGCACCAACCAGCCGGAATATATCGGCGCCTCGATCTCGTCGGGCTGCATCCGCCTGACCAACGAGGACGCGATCGACCTCTATAACCGGGTCAAGGTCGGCACCATCGTCGTGGTGCTCGAGCCGAAGCACGGCGACTCGCCCTACAATTCGCGCCTTGCGCTCCAGGGCGGCGGCTCCAATTCTTCCTACTAAATCGGCCTTTCCCGAGGCCTTTCAAAAGCGCCGGTTTTACCGGCGCTTTTTTGTTGCGGGCTTGCGTGACGGGACCTTGTCGCCGCCGGCCGCCGACTTGTTCGCAGGCGCGGGGGATTTCTCCGCCGCCTCGTCATCAGCTCCATCCTTTGCCTCAGGCTTGGACGCAACCTCGCGCGGCGGCGCCTCCTCAGGCCGTCCCGCTGGCAGCAGCGGAGCGATCTGCGGCAGGGGATCCCAGACGTTCCACTGGCAGATCCGGTAGTCGTTGCGCCGCTGCGCCAGGTCGAGATGGATATGGTCCTCGTGGTACCAGTCCGAGCCCGGGCCGAGCACGGTGGAAAAGCGCGCGCACACCGAATGCAGCACACGCTCGCGCACGTCTCGCGACATGGTGCGATCGGTGAGGCCGATCGACTGCCCGTTGGCGAGCTTGATGGCCCGGACGTCGAGGGCGTTGGCCTTGCCGTGCTCGGACAGCATCGCGCCGGCGATGCGGTTGCGGCCGCGGCACTCGAAGCTATCGAAATTGTCGAGATCGGCGATGGCCGAGCCGAGGCTGGTGGCCAGCGGCACCATGTCCTTGCGTACCCAGTCGGCGATCGCAGACGCCATGGTGCAGCGAAGGATCGCCGCCGGCTTGACCGCCACCTTGCGCTTGTCCGGCAGCACGATGGCCTCTAGCCGCACCAGATCCTCGCCGCCGCAGGCGCCGGGGCCACGGATGTCCGGAATGGAGGGTGCAATCGCGATCTCCTCGGTCAGCGCGAGCCGGCAGGCCGAGACCTGTTTCTCCGGCGGCGGCGCGGCCTCGGCCGGCTTGTCCGGGGAAGGCTTGCCGTCGGCCTCCGGTGCCGCCTCGTCCGGTGCTTTGGGGGCTTCCGCAGGGCGTGGTTTTGGTAGCGGTATCTTGGCGGCATGAACCGTCGCGCGCGGCCGTGGTGGACCAAAACCAAAGATATCGAGCGGCGCAGCATATTTTCGCGCCTCCGCCCGGTCCGCGAGCACGAGCGTGAGCCCGAGCGCGGCGGTAACCATTGCCGCGCCGGCGGACATATAGCCGCGACAAGACCATTTGCGGCGAAAGTCCGGCAGGCTAAAACTCATGACAATTCTTTGGCCCAACGCTGAGAGCGATAACGCGTCCAGCGACTTCTCGGAGGAACGTCGGAATGCTTGGTTTGATGCAAGACTGGCCCCTGCTCTGCCACCGGATCATCGAACACGCCGCCAGGATTCATGGCAAGCAGGAGGTCGTTACGCGATCGGTCGAGGGACCGATCCATCGCACCACCTACGCCGAGATCCACAAGCGGTCGCTCAAGGTCTCGCAGATGCTGGAGCGCGACGGCATCAAGGTCGGCGACCGCGTCGCAACGATCGCCYGGAACACCTGGCGCCATCTCGAGGTGTGGTACGGCATCATGGGAATCGGCGCCATCTGCCATACCGTCAATCCCCGCCTTTTCCCCGAGCAGATCGCCTGGATCATCAACCATGCGCAGGATCGCATCGTGATGACCGACATCACCTTCGTTCCGATCCTGGAGAAGATCGCCGACAAGCTGCCAAGCGTGGAGCGCTACGTCGTGCTGACCGACAAGGCGCATATGCCTGAGACCACGCTGAAGAATGTGATCGCCTACGAGGACTGGATTGCGCAGGCCGACGGCAAATTCAAATGGAAGGACTTTGACGAGAACACGGCGGCGGCGATGTGCTACACATCTGGCACCACGGGCGATCCGAAGGGTGTGCTGTATTCGCATCGCTCCAACGTGCTGCACGCGCTGATGGCCAACAACGTCGATGCGCTCGGTACCAGCGCCTCCGAGACGATGCTGCCGGTGGTGCCGCTGTTCCACGCCAACAGCTGGGGTATCGCCTTCTCCGCGCCCTCGCAAGGCACCAAGCTGGTGATGCCCGGCGCCAAGCTCGACGGCGCCTCGGTCTATGAATTGCTCTCGACCGAGAAGGTGACCCACACCGCGGGTGTGCCCACGGTGTGGCTGATGCTGCTCCAGCACATGACCGCCAACAATCTGAAGCTGCCTGAGCTGAAGATGGTGATCTGCGGCGGCTCGGCGATGCCGCGCTCGATGATCAAGGCCTTCCTCGACATGGGCTCGAACGTCCGCCACGCCTGGGGCATGACCGAGATGAGCCCGATCGGCAGCGTCGCGGCGCTGAAGCCGCCGTTCCAGGACGCGACCGGCGATGCGCGGCTCGACGTGCTCCAGATGCAGGGCTATGCACCCTTCGCGGTCGAGATGAAGATCACCGACGATGCTGGCAAGGAGCTGCCCTGGGACGGCAAGACTTTCGGCCGCCTCAAGGTCTCCGGCCCCGCCGTCGCCAAGGCCTATTACCGGGTCGATACCAACATCCTCGACGAGGACGGCTTCTTCGACACCGGCGACGTCTCGACCATCGACGAGGACGGCTACATGCGGATCACCGACCGCTCCAAGGACGTGATCAAGTCCGGCGGCGAGTGGATCTCCTCGATCGACCTCGAAAACCTCGCGGTCGGCCATCCGGCCGTGGCGGAGGCCGCCGTGATCGGCGTGTTCCACCCCAAATGGGACGAGCGGCCGCTGCTCATCGTTCAGCTCAAGCAGGGCCAGCAGGCCAGCCGCGAGGACATCCTGAAGTACATGGACGGCAAGATCGCCAAATGGTGGATGCCGGACGACGTCGCCTTCGTCGACGGCATCCCGCACACCGCCACCGGCAAGATCCTGAAGACCGCGCTGCGCGACCAGTTCAAGGATTACCGCTTCCCGAACGCGGCGGCGTAGGACTTGCACGTCAGTCCGGGGCGATGCCAACGGCATCGAACTATGGTTCGCAATTGCGAACCTGACAATCCCGAGATTCCGGGTTCGCCCTTCGGGCGCCCCGGAATGACGGGCAGGAGCAACCCGGTATCCCTTGAATTTGCCGCCGGGGCGTGGTCTCAACGCCTCCTATCGTCGCGCCAGATCGGCGCGGTACCGCCTCGAAAACCCCGGCAGAGCTCACCCGATGGCCCGCAGGATTTCCGCTCCCTACCAGTCGGAGCCCGTGTCCAGCCTCGCCAGCTGGGCGCGCAATCTGGCCGTGTTCGCGGTGGTGGCGGTGGCGGTGTCGATCATCGTCGTCCGGTTCGGCTTTCTGGAGCCGAAGCCCGCGCTCGTCACCTTCTTCGGTGGCCTCGCCATCGCCGCGCTCTCGATCCTGTTCGGCCTCGCCGGCTTCGCCGCGATCTGGCAGAACGGCTCGCGCGGCATGGCGCGCATCCTCTTCGCCTTCCTGATCGACGGCATGATCCTCGCCTACCCCGCCTATCTCGGCCTGCAATACCGCAAGCTGCCGGCGATCCACGACGTCACCACCGACCCGATCGACCCGCCCCGCTTCGACGCGCTGGCGCGCCTGCGCGCCGGTGAAGGCGCCAATACCGCGGTCTATGCCGGCCTCTATTCGGCCGAGCAGCAGCGCCATTTCTATCCCGATATCGAGCCGATCGAACTCGAGATCCCGGTCGACCGCGCCTATGCGATCGCGCTGCAGCTCGTCAACAAGCGCAAATGGCTCGTCATCGACGAGCGCGCGCCGCAGCCGCCGCGCCGCATCGGCCGCATCGAGGCGGTGGCGCGCACGCCGATCATGGGTTTGCGCGAGGACATTTCCATCAGGGTCGTGCCCGACGGCGACGATTCCCGCGTCGATATCCGTTCCGCCTCGCGCTATTTCGATAGCGACCTCGGCAGCAACGCCGCGCGCGTCAAGAAATTCATCGACGATCTCAACACCGCCGCCGATGCGGACGCGCTGAAGCCGGTGAAGAAGACCCCGGTGACGCCGCCGAAGGCACCGGCGAAGACGGTGAAGAAGTGACGCGCTAGCGTCATTCCGGGGCGGTCCGCAGGACCGAGCCCGGAATCCATTCATCCACCAACGCTGCGGCCGATGGATTCCGGGTTCGCGCTGACGCGCGCCCCGGAAYGACGAGCTAAGCCATCCGATACGTCCCACCGATCACGGGATCGCCATCCGTCGCCACCACGCCGCGGGCGACCAGATCTTCCAGATGCGCCAGCACGGAATAGCCGGCAGCCGTCGTCAGCCGTGGATCGATGCCGATATAGATCGCGCGCACCATAGTCGGGATGTCGGCCTCGCCCTTGGCGAGGCGATGCAGGATCGAGGCTTCGCGCGCCTTGCGGTGGCGGATCAGGAAACGCACGAAGCGCGGGCCGTCCGGTATCTCGGGGCCGTGGCCCGAGAAATAGAGATCCTCCTCGCGGGCGGCCAAGCGGTCGAGCGATTCCATGTAGTCGATCATCGAGCCGTCGGGCGGCGCAACGATCGAGGTCGACCAGCCCATCACGTGGTCGCCGACGAAGTTGAATTTTCGCTCGGGCCAGGCGAAGGCGAGATGGTTGGCGGTGTGGCCCGGCGTCGCCACCGCCTCGAGGCGCCAGCCCGCGCCCTCGACGACGTCGCCATGGGCGATCCTGGTATCGGGCGCGAAATCGCGGTCGACGCCGGATTCCGGATTGTGCTTCTCGCTCTCGAAGCGCGGGCGCGAGGCGCGGTGCGGGCCCTCGGCATAAACCGGCGCACCGGTCGCCTGCTTGATCCGCGCCGTGTTCGGCGAATGGTCGCGGTGGGTGTGGGTAACGAAGATATGGCTCACCGTCTCGCCGCGCACGGCATCGAGCAGCGCCGCCGCATGCGCCGCGTCGTCCGGACCGGGATCGATGATCGCGACGTTGCCCGTGCCGACGATGTAGCTGACCGTACCGGTAAAGGTGAACGGGCTCGGATTGTTACAGAGCACGCGCCGCACGCCGGGGCGGACTTCCTCGACGACGCCGRCCTTGAGTGGAAAGTTGCGGTTGAACGGGACGTCGTCGCTGTCGGACATCGGACTTCCTGTGCACTGCTGCCCCACCCCTCGCCGTCATACCCCGCGAAAGCGGGGTATCCAGTACGCCGTAGCGTCCGTGGCCAAGGCGAGGTCTCTGGGATACTGGATCGTCCGCTCTAGTGCGCAATTGCGCACAGGGCGGACGAAGACAGCCGAGCAAAACAACGGCCGCGGAATACGTGGCGACTAGAAAAACGCCTGAATRCCCGTGATGGCGCGGCCCAGGATCAGGGCGTGGACGTCGTGGGTGCCCTCGTAGGTGTTGACCGTCTCGAGGTTATGGACGTGGCGCATCACGTGGTACTCGATCGAGATGCCGTTGCCGCCGTGCATGTCGCGCGCGACGCGGGCGATGTCGAGCGCCTTGCCGCAATTGTTGCGCTTCATGATCGAGATCATCTCGGGGGCGAACTTGCCCTCGTCCATCAGGCGGCCGACGCGCAACGAGCCCTGGAGGCCCAGCGCGATCTCGGTCTCCATGTCGGCGAGCTTCTTCTGCACGAGCTGGGTCGCGGCAAGCGGCTTGCCGAACTGCTTGCGGTCGAGCGTGTACTGACGGGCGCGGTGCATGCAGTCCTCGGCCGCGCCGAGCGCACCCCAGGAAATGCCGTAGCGGGCGCGGTTGAGGCAGCCGAACGGGCCCTTGAGGCCGGAGACGTTGAGCAGCAGCGCGTCTTCCGGAACCACGACGCCGTCCATCACGACTTCGCCGGTGATGGAAGYGCGCAAGCTGAGCTTGCCGCCGATCTTCGGCGCGGAGAGGCCCTTCATGCCCTTCTCCAGCACGAAGCCCCGAATCTGGTTGTCGTGCGCGGCCGACTTGGCCCAGACCACGAACACGTCGGCGATCGGCGCGTTCGAGATCCACATCTTGCTGCCGGTCAGGCGATAGCCGTCCGAGACCTTCTCGGCGCGGGTCTTCATGCCGGCCGGGTCGGAGCCGGCGTCCGGCTCGGTCAGGCCGAAGCAGCCGACCCACTCGCCGCTGGCGAGCTTCGGCAGGTACTTCTTGCGCTGGTTCTCGTCGCCATAGGCGTAGATCGGGTACATCACCAGCGAGGACTGCACCGAATTCATCGAGCGATAGCCGGAATCGACCCGCTCGATCTCGCGCGCGACCAGGCCATAGGCGACGTAGCTCGCATTGGCGCAGCCGTACTCCTCCGGCAGCGTGATGCCGATCAGGCCGAGTTCGCCCATCTCGTTGAAGATCTCGCGATCCGTCGTCTCTTCGAGATAGGCCTTGGCGACGCGCGGCATCAGCTTGTCCTGGGCGTAGGCGCGCGCGGTGTCGCGCACCATGCGCTCGTCTTCGGTAAGCTGCTCATCGAGCAGGAACGGATCGTCCCACTGGAAAGAAGCCGCAGCGGGCTTGTCCTTGGCCTGAGGGCGCACGCTCATGAAACGTCCTTTCGCGTCTGGTTCCGTCAAGAATTGCCCGACAAAGTAAAGCGCCGCGGCAACAAGTGCAATTGCATCCTGGTTTCGGTCATTCCGGGGCGCGCAATCGCGCGAGCCCGGAAACAACGCCGTCAGATTTCGAGCTGCTCGTTGGCGACGATCTCGATGCCAAAGCCGGACAGGCCCTTGTAGTCGTGCACCGAGGACGTGAGATGCCGGATCGAGGTGACACCGAGATCGCGCAGGATCTGCGCGCCGACGCCGATCTCGCGCCACTGGCGGTTGCGGTCGGCCTCCGTCGACGTCTCATCCGGGAGCGGAGCCACCGGCACGCCGGCTGCGCCGTCACGCAAATAGACCAGCACGCCACGGCCGGACTTCTCGAAATGCTCGAGCACGGCCGCCATGCGCTTGTGGCCGGTGAAGATGTCCTTGACGATGTTCGGCTTGTGGAAGCGCGTCAGCACGTTCTTGCCGTCGCCGACGCCGTTGTAGACGAAGGCGACGTGGGCGATGGAGTCGAACGGCGAGCGATAGGCATAGCCCTGCAAGGGGCCGATCGGGCTGTCGGTGACGAAGGTCGAGACCCGCTCGATCAGCTTCTCGCGCACCTGGCGGTAGGCGATCATGTCCGCGATGGTGACGTGCTTGAGCTTGTGCTGGACGGCGAAGCGGGCGACCTGCTCGCCCTTCATCACGCTGCCGTCGTCGTTCATCAGCTCACTGATGACGCCGACCGGCGGCAGGCCGGAGAGCTTGCAGAGGTCGACGGCGGCCTCGGTATGGCCGGAGCGCAGCAGCACGCCGCCATCCTTGGCGATCAGCGGAAAGATGTGGCCGGGCCGGGCGAAATCGTTGGCGCCGACATTGGGATTGGACAGCGCGCGGCAGCAAGAGGCGCGCTCATCGGCGGAGATGCCGGTGCCTCCGTCGGGCTTGTAGTCGATCGAGACCGTGAACGCGGTGGTGTGCGCGGAATCGTTGTGGGCCACCATGGGATCGAGCCGCAGGCGGCGCGCGTCCTCCGTGGTCACGGGCGCGCAGACGATGCCGGAGGTGTGGCGGATGATGAACGCCATCTTCTCGGCGGTGCAGAGCGAGGCCGCGACGATCAGATCGCCCTCGCCCTCGCGGTCCTCGTCGTCGGTGACGACGACGAGCTCGCCCCTGGCAAAGGCCTGCAAGACTTCCTGGACGGTATCGGGCATTTCCCAATCTCTATCGGTTATGAGCCGGGGGCTCAGCGGACGCCTTAGCCGGACTTGGCCCCAAGCGCTAGTGTCCTGGACGCAACCGCATATGCCGGATGGCCGTCGGGGCGGCGGGTCTCAGGCTTGCACCGAAGATACCAGGGATATAGGCGCACAAACCCCGGATGGAAGACGACCGGACGCCGTCAGGGCAGCACCTCTCGCCGCTCGCCGAGCCGCAGGTCGAGCTCGGCGCGCTTGTCCGCGAGCAGGCCGGCCTGGGCGGCCTCGATCACGGTAAACAGCTCGTGGGCGTCGCTGAGCCGGGTCACGGTGACGTAGCTGGCGCCGGCCTCGTAGAGCTCGCCCACGTCCGACAAAAGATCGGCCGTAGCCACGATCATGGCGGTCGGGTTGAGGGTGCGGACGTGGCGGACCAGCTTCTCGTTGCTGGCGCCCTTGAGAAGCGCATCCGGCACGCTGAGGATGATCATCTCGGACTTGCCGACGCCGGCATGGAGCAGCGTGTCCGCGCTGCTGATGTCGCCATAGATCACGTGCAGGCCGCGCGAAAGCAGGGTCTGGTACACATTGGGGTTGAAATCGACCACGGTGATCTGCTCGAGCAGCACCGGCGCCTGCCGTTCGATCTCGGCCAGCAGCGCGCTCGCCGCGCGGAAAAAGCCGAGGATGACGATGCGGCGGGCCTCGCCATGGCCGCCCTCGTGGCCCTCCTCGGCATGGCCGTTGCCGTGATCGAGATCGCGCAGGCCGATCCGCTTCAACGGGCCGATCGCCCAGCGGGTGATCTCGTCGCTGCGCGTCATCACGAAGGTCGAGAGCACGGCCAGCACCACGAAGGCGAAGGAGGCCGCGTTCGCCGTTTCGGCGGCGATGTGGTTGTCGGTGACGCCGGTCTGGATCACCACCAGCGAGAACTCGGAGATCTGCGCGAGGTTCAGGGCCGGCAACAGGCTGGCACGCAGCCCCTGCTTCATCAGGTAGAGCGGCGTGAAGGTCGTGACGAGCCGGCTCACCACCGTGAACGCCGCAATCATCAAGGCAAGCCCGATCACGGAGAGGCCGGGCACGGGAATGGTCATGCCGAGCGCGACGAAGAACAGCGTGATGAAGAAGTCGCGCAGCGTGGTGACCTTGGCGGTGACGTCGAGTGCATAGGGAAAGGTCGAGAGCGAGACGCCGGCGATCAGGGCGCCCATCTCGCGCGACAGCGACAGCCGCTCCGCGGTCTCGGCGACGAGAAAGCACCAGGCGAGCGCGCCGAGCAGGATCAGTTCGGGCCGGCGGGCGATCTGGTGGAAGAGGCGCGGCAGCACATAACGGCTGACCAGCAGCGCCGCTGCGACCAGCACCGCGACGCGGCCGATCGAGAGCAGGATGACGCTCACTTGCAGATTGGCAAGACTCGGCTGCACCGCCAGAAACAGGATGGCGAAGATATCCTGGAGCACCAGCACGCCGAGCGTGATGCGGCCGGGCAGCGTGTCGAGCTCACGCTTCTCGTAGAGCACCTTGACGATGATGACGGTGCTCGACAGCGCGCAGGCGATACAGAGATAGACCGCATCGAAATGGCCGCCGCCGAGCGACAGGCCGATGCCGGCGAAGAACAGGACCCCGAGCAGGCAGCCGCCGAGCAGCTGGCCGCCCGCTGCGAACAAGATCACCCTTCCCGCCCGCACGATCTTCTTCAGGTCGATCTCAAGGCCGATCATGAACAGCATGAAGATCAGGCCGAGCTCGGAGATGACACTGATCGATTCCTGCGACTTGACCCACCCGGCACCGAATGGACCTATGCAAAAGCCGGCGATAAGGTAGGCCAGGATCAGCGGCTGCCGGGAGAAATGGGCGAGCAGGCCCAGCATCCAGGCAAACAGGATACAGAGAGTGATGTCGCGAATGAGCTCGTGCATGCCAAATTGGTCCGTTTTGCCGCACCCTAGAGACGGGTTGCGCCGCGGCAAGCGAGCAATTCGTCACATGCGGATCGTGCTCTGGCTGATAGCCCTGCTAGGTTCGTTCGCGTCCGCTTTGCCGGCCGCGGCCCAATCCAAGGTCAATATCGAACAAAACTTTGCCGATTCGCTCACCGCGCTGCCGAAGGAGGAACTGGCCGTCGCCGGCGGGTTCTATGTGCCGGCCTATTCCAGCGTCGCGATGAGCCAGGGCAAGCTGCGCGTCGATTTCTCGGTGACATTGAGCGTTCACAACGCCTCCGAGACCCAGCCACTGGTGGTCAAACGCATCGCCTATTTCGACACTGCAGGCAAGCAGGTCGAAAGCTATCTGAAGGCGCCGGTGGCCTTGAGGCCCCTCGCCACCGTCTCGATCTTCATTCCGACCGACGACGTGCGCGGCGGGACCGGAGCCAATTTCCTCGTCGACTGGGCGGCAACGGGCGAGATCGCCGAGCCGGTGGTCGAGGCCTTGATGGTTGGCGGCGTCGCCAATGCGCATTACGCTTTCATCAGCCAGGGACGTCCGACCCGGACGGCCACAAAGAAGTAGAGGGCCGTCCGACCCGGACGGCCGGCAAGACGTAAAGCAGGCCGGTGCAAAGCCGGTCGCTCAACAAGAACAAAACGAGGAACGCTCCCATGACGTCCAGCTTCGATTTCGCGCCCCTGTTTCCCGCAGGGCTGCCGGCCCCTTCCGCGCGCTGGACGGGCCTTGCCAAATACAGCTTCGTCGGCGGCAACAATGATTCCGAGCAGGTGCCTCTGGACGAGCTGATCGAGGCGGCCAACCTCGCCCTGCAACGCGAGGGCCGATCGCTCGCCACTTACGGTCTGGCGCATGGTCCGCAAGGTTACCTGCCGCTGCGCGAATTCCTCGTCTCCAAGCTGAAGCGCGATGCCGGAATCAACTGCACGGTCGACGATCTCCTGATCGTCTCCGGCTCGCTCCAGGCGCTCGACCTCGTCAACAATACGCTGCTCGCCCGCGGCGATACCGTGATCTTCGAGCAGGACAGCTATCAGGGCTCGCTGAACCGCCTGGCTCGGCTCGGCGTCAACGTCGTCGGCATTCCGCTCGATGCGGACGGCATGCGCATGGACGTGCTGGCCACGACGTTGGCCGACCTGAAGAGCCGCGGCATCCGCCCAAAATACATCTACACCATCCCCACGGTGCAGAACCCGACCGGCAGCATCATGCCGGAGAGCCGCCGCGCCGAGCTGGTGCGGCTCGCCGCCGAGTATGGCGTGCCGATCTTCGAGGACGACTGCTATGCCGATCTCGTCTGGTCGGGACAGCGGCCGCCGGCGATCTACGCGATGAGCCCGAACGGCGGCGTGATCCATATCGGCTCGTTCTCGAAATCGATCGCGCCGGCGCTGCGCGTCGGCTTCGTCGTCGCGCCCTGGGATGTGATGTCGCGGATGCTGTCGCTGAAGACGGATGCCGGCTCCGGCGCGCTGGAGCAGATGGTGCTGGCGGCCTATTGCAAGCCGCATTTCGCAAGCCACGTGCCGGCCCTGACGAAGGTGCTGCGCACCAAACTCGATACGCTGATGGAAGCCCTCAACGAGCAGTTCGGGACGGCGGCGGAGTTCGAAGAGCCCAAGGGCGGCATCTTCCTGTGGGTGAAGCTGCCCGACCAGGTCGATACGCTGAAGCTGTATCAGGCCGCGCTTGCTGCCGGCGTGTCGATCAATCCGGGGCCGGAATGGTCGACCAACAAGGGCCATTCCAGCTCACGTCTCAGGCTGTGCTTTGCCAGCCCCTCGCATCAGCAGATCCGCGAGGGCGTCGCTGTGCTGGCCGAGGTCTGCCGCAGGGAGTTCGGCGTGCCCGCCCGCAGCGCCAATATTGAAAAGGCGCGGGGATGAATGAAACGGGCGGCGCGCATCTCCCTGTGGATTTTCGAAATCGCGACCGCTCTCGTTCTGGCCGTCGTCGCCTCTGAAGTCCTGCATTTCGCAACGAGCACCGAAGCCAGCGCCCGCGAGGAGGCCGTGCTTGCATTTCAAGGGGAGTGTTCAAGACGCGGGATCGCCCCCGACCAATTCACAGGACCCCAAAGAATCAGATCGCCAGAACGGACCTATGGGTTCCTCTGGAGGAATCCATCGAATGGAAATCAGATCGTCACTATGACCCGGTACTTTCCGTCAGGCACGGAATCCTGGTCGGTAGGCCGCGATGCAATCTTCCAGCCGTTTTGATACTTGAAGGTTCACGCCGCCGCCTGGGGCTGGCTGCCGTGGATCGCGGAGGCCAGCCGCAGCAACAGGACGATCGAGACGTTGCCCTTGCCGGCCTCGATCTGTGCGATATAGCGCTCGGAAATCCCGGAGCGGCGCGCCAGCTCCCGGCGCGACAGATCGCAGCGCATGCGCGAGGACCTCAAGCGGTCGCCCAGCTCGGCCAGAAACGCGGTCTCCGAATAAGGCGGCACGGCACAGCTGCCCGGCAGCACTTCGCCCGCAAAATCCATGACTTGATTCAGAATTGGTCTATCCACG